>JAVBSB010000018.1:0-6143 GCA_031547365.1 Oscillospiraceae bacterium
GATTTCTTCGGTGGAAACGCTGTCGTGTTAGTTAAACACGGGGATGGTATAGAGCTTAAACAGCAGTGAGAAGGTATTGAGAATATTTTAGCGGCGCTGCTCGTGGCTAAAATCGTCCATGGTAAGCAGCAGCTGACCGACCTTGTTGCCAAATTCCCCGAAATATTTATCATAGAGGAACATCAGCTCGCACTGCCCAACGGCTGCTGCGGCCTGCCGCGACGGGGTATCTTTTGGGCGCTTGTGCAGCCCAAGCTTGCCCATGCCCACGGACAGCGCGCCGGACGACACCAGCACAATTTCGCGGCCTGCATTGTGCAAATCGGACAGCACAGCAGCCAGACGGCTGATCATGCGGATATTTGCTTTGCCCGTGGGGTGCGTGAGGGTGGACGTGCCGATCTTTACTACGATTGTTTTTGCGTCTTTGAGTTGTCGCATTGCGGTTCTCCTATTAGTCAATTCTCCAAAGCACCCCGAATGAGCGGAACCCGAGGTGCTGCGCCAGAGACGCTGAGGCAGCGTTATCAAGCGCGCAAGTCCAAACGGGGATAAGCTCATGTTGCAGTTGCTCTTTTATAAACGCGGCGCAAGCGGCGGCGGCATAGCCTTTTCGGCGGCAGCGCGGCAGAGTTATAATGCCAGGTTCTACAATCAGTTCTGATAAATAAGGAATCGTTGGCGCGTCAGCAACACAGACGAGCCTCTGGTCTTCAAAGACCCCAAAGCAGCGCCGCTCGGTCACTATTTTATCAAAATAATCCGGTAGCCAGCCGAAATCGCGCAGTTTTGGGTACGCCTCCCCATAAAATTGCAAAAAAGCAGACCAGTCAGTTTTTTGCAGAAGCCTTGCCCGTGAAGCATCAATTCCGGGGTTGAGCAAATCAAACCAGAAAAACCGGGAAGTCGGTTTTTTGCGCGTAAATGACAGACGGCTTGCCAGCTCCGGCACACAGGCCGCGTAAATTTCCTGCTGCCCTTCCATTCGCAGTGCATAGGCTCGCACAGGTTTTGGAAATCCTTGCACTCTTCGCTCACGCTCGGGTGTAGGGTTAATAAAGCTTTCGCATTGCAGCCGCTCAGGCGGAACATCCAGCCAAGCGGCTTGGTAGCGCAAGGCGGCATTGTAGTTTGGGGTCATCCTTCCATTATCTCCCGCATTTCGCGTTCGGCTTTTTTACTGCATTTTCCCAGCACACAAAGCGCGATGGCTGCGGGGTTGAGCAGTTCTTTCGCATAGCTGCGGATTTCATCCAAAGTCACCGCGCGGTAAGCCGCGATGCTGCTCTCCACGGGGATGCTGTCGCCATAAAGCAGCATATTACATGCGCTGCGTGAGGCTCTTGCCGCATTCGATTCGAGCCCCATCACCAGACCCGCGGCAGCCTGCTCCTGTGCGCGGCGCAGCTCCTGCTGTGTAACAGTGGCGGGGAATTCCCGCAGGATACGCAGCACTTCTGCCAAGGCTTTACACTGCGTTTTTTCACTGAGCCCCAACGAAATGCCCGAGATGCCCTCTTCCAGATGGTGCACATTGAAAAATTCAACGGAGTACACCAGTCCCAGTTCTTCGCGCAGGCGCTGGAACAGCCGCGACGAGGTTGAGCCGCCTAACATGGTGCTTAACAGGGAAGCCGAATAACGATTCGCGTCGCGCCCCGAGCAGCCCGGGTAAGCCAGCACGATCTGATTTTGCTCCACATGTTTTTGCTTAAAGCGCAGACCGGGCTGGAAAAGCGCGGGCTTGCCCGGCGTAATTTCGTCGTTATTTACGGCTGACTGCCCGAATAATTGCGCAATCTGTTTTTGTACCATAGACGAGTCAAATTTTCCGCAGATCGACAGCACCATACGCTGCGGCGCGTAAAAACAGCTGCGGTGTGCATGCAATTGTTTGGAATGCAAGCCTGCCAGCGTTTCCGGCGAGCCGAGTATATTTTTGCCCAGCATGTGCTCCGGCCAAACCATATCGTAAAACAGATCAAACACCTGTTCTTCGGGTAAGTCCTCATACATCGCAATTTCTTCAAGCACCACGCCGCGCTCAAGATCCAGGTCGCTGCCGCTGAGCTTGCTGTTGAACAGCATATCGGACAGCAATTCCAGCATGGCGGAAAGGTGCTCGGGCAAAGAGCGCACATAAAGGCAGGTGTATTCCTTGCAGGTGTAGGCGTTGAGATGCGCGCCCAGGTCGTCTGCCTGCTCAGCGATCTGGCGCGCTGTACGAGATGCTGTGCCTTTAAACAGCATATGCTCCATCATATGTGAAATGCCAGCCAGCTCCGGCTGTTCAAACCGCAAGCCGGATAATATACAAAGATTCACAGCGCAGCTGGCTGCGCCGGGCATTTCGTCCAGCAGCAGACGCAATCCGTTGGAAAGTGAGACGGTTTCTATCATGGCTTCTCCTGTCTGATGGGCGGTTGCGCAAAAGAAATCGGCGCGGCCTGCGCCTGGCGGGCTTCAGCTTCCGTCTGGTCGCAAAACATAAAGTCAAAGCTGCCGAAGCATAAAAGCTGTCCGCTGCGCAGCGGCGCGCGCCCTTCAACCGGCAGCCCGTCGAGGGTAGTACCCCCGCGCGAACCGGTGTCTATAATTATCCAGCCCTGCTTGCGGCGCGCGATAACGGCGTGCATGCGCGACACAGCGGGGTAGTTTAGAACGATATCGCAATGCTTTGAGCGACCGAGCGAATTTTCACAGCGCGAAAGCGGCAGTCGGTCGTGGTTGACCGTGTTAAGCAAAAACGCGCCGGTATCCGCCTGCGGCTTGCGGAAGCGCAGCAGCTTCACAATGCAAACTACAGCAATCACCAAGCCCAAAGCAGGCAAGGCATAGCGGCTGATATCAAAAATAATTTCTTGCATAGGAAGCTCACTCCGATTCCATAATCGAACACCATTTTACCATGAACCGGCTGCAAAGGCAAGTAAAAAATATTTCTTGACATTTTGCAGAGGACATGTTATACTCATTTAAATTGAATAGTGTAAAGACTATGAAGGAAACAAAGGCATGGATGCTCTTGCCCCAGAGAGTCGGCGGTTGCTGCGAGCCGATGCAAAGCGCTGTGCGTATAACTCATTCCGGAGTCGCCACGATGAAGATCGGAGCCTGCTCAAACCCCTATAAGCTCCCGCCTCCTAGTCGTGGACGTGTGGGCTGCGTTAAAAGCCCGGGCTTTGATTGAAGCCTGCTGAGGGCAAAACAATTGTTTTGCTAAAATCAGGGTGGTACCGCGTTATAAACGCCCCTGAATTGTGTTTTTGCACAATTCAGGGGTTGATTTTTTTTCGGAGGAAACAATTATGAATGCATCCGGTAAGTACATCCCATTCGTACCCATTACAAAATCAGACCGCCGCTGGCCGGACAAAAAGCTGGTATGTGCGCCGGTATGGTGCAGCGTGGATTTGCGCGACGGCAATCAGGCGCTGACAAGCCCGATGAACCTAAATGAAAAGCTTGCGATGTTTCGTTTGCTGTGCGGCATCGGCATTAAAGAAATCGAGGTGGGCTTTCCTTCCGCAAACGAAACGGAATATGAAATTTTACGGGCGCTCATCGACGGCGGTCACATTCCCGCCGATGTGACGGTGCAGGTGCTTGTGCAGGCGCGCGAACACCTCATCCGCAAGACGTTTCAGGCGATTGAAGGCGCGAAAAATGTCATCATACATTTTTATAATTCCACCTCCGCTTTGCAACGCGAGGTCGTGTTCAAGACGGATATGCAGGGCATTGTAGACATTGCGGTGTCGGGTGCGAAGCTGATTAAGCGGTTGGGCGACGATTATATCGCACGCACGGGCGCGAATTTGCGCTACGAATATTCTCCGGAAAGCTATATGGGTACCGAGCCGGAAAATGCCGTCTGGGTTTGCGATGAAGTGCTGCGGGCGCTGGACGCAAGCGCGGAAAACAAAGTGATTCTGAACCTGCCCTCCACAGTAGAAAATTGCCTGCCAAATCAGTTCGCAGACTTAATTGAGGATTTTTGTGACCGATTGCCGCAACGAGAAAGCGCAATCATCAGCCTGCACCCGCACAACGACCGGGGTACCGCCACCGCAACGGCGGAGATGGGCTTGCTTGCGGGCGCGCAACGCCTGGAAGGGACGCTGTTCGGCAACGGGGAACGCACGGGGAATTGCGACATAATCACTGTGGCGCTGAATATGTTTACGCAGGGAATAGACCCGGGTCTGGACTTTAGCGACATCAACCACATTCGCGATTTTTATGAGCGGGCGACCAAGCTGCGTGTGCCGGAGCGCCACCCCTATGCAGGCGATTTGGTCTTCACAGCGTTTTCGGGTTCGCATCAGGACGCCATCAATAAGGGGTATCTATGGATGAAAGACCACCCCGGCAGCCGTTGGTCAATACCCTATTTGCCGCTCGACCCAGCTGACGTCGGTCGCCAATATGAACCTGTGGTGCGCATTAACAGCCAAAGCGGCAAGGGCGGCGCGGCTTTTATTATGGAGCAGAGCTTCGGATATCACCTGCCCAAAGCCATGCAGCCCGAATTTGGCGCGGCGGTCAAGGTCTATTGTGACAGTGTGGGGCGCGAAATTACGCCCGACGAAGTGATGGCGCTGTTTAACCGCGAATACGCACAGTTCCAGGGGCTTTACACCTTGATATCGCACAAGTTCAGCGAGGTGCAGGAGCTGGGCAGCGACAGCCTTACGCACTTTGTGGGGAAAGTCCGCTATAACGGTGATCCCATTCAGACGATCGAGGGCGAGGGCAATGGTCCGATCAATGCCGCGTGCAATGCCCTGAACCAGCTGGGGCTGGGGGGCTATCGCTTCGTGAACTACTTTGAGCATGCCGTAGGCGCGGGCGCGGACGCCAAGGGTGTGGCATATATCCAGCTGGAATCCCCGATGGGCAAGACGCTGTTCGGCGTGGGACTGAGCCACAACATCAATACCGCCGCCGTGCGCGGCGTGCTCTGCGCCGTGAATAGAGACTTACTTTCTCTGGAGAAAAAATAAGCGAAACGGTCAGTTCATTTTGAACTGACCGTTATTTTTTTTTGTTCAGCCTCAGTTGATGCTGGCGGCGCGCAGAATGTTGCCCTCAGCGGGGATGTAGGCGATGGTGACGGTTGTACCCTTATTCAGCAGCACAACGGCAGGATATTGCGCCGCGGTGATTGTATAGTAGGCGGGATTGCCCTCAAGCTGAATATAATAGGTCGTATTGCCGCCTATGACTGCGGTGCGGATATCGGCAACCTTACCGGTGGCAATGTTATCCTGGCTCGGGGCGGGTGCGGTGGTTTCTTCTTCGTCGGGCTTTTCAGGGTCGGGCTCGACGGGCTTGACACTGTTCTCTTTCAGCGCCTGACCGTAGAGGTTAATGCACTCCGCCACGGTCTTGCCCCAGACCTTGATTTTGTTATACTGATCCACATTGACCATGGAATAGCCCTGCACCACCTTGGAATCATCCGTGAGGGAAAGGAAATAGGTGGGTTGACCGGAAACGTTGATCAGCAGCGGGAAGGTAGCCTGCCATTTGTAGTCGCTGACAAGACCCTTCGCAACCTCCATGGCGGAGTTTTCGGTCGCGCCCTTCATCTGGTAGAAGTTGGCCTCTTTTGTGCGCTGGTTTACCAGAATGAAGCCGATGATGGAGCTGTCGGCGGTGGCGGAGGTTACGCCGGTGTACATATACACGTCGTCGTCCTTGGCAAGGTAGCTGTTGCCGGCGGTGGTGACGCGGACGCCCTTTTGACCAAGAATGGAGTTCCAGAAGCCGCTCTGGTACTTGCCGTGGTAGTTAAATTGTGTATTGACCAGCGTTGCGCTGTAGACCCTGTCGATCCATTGCATGCCCGGGTCGTTGCGAACGATGTCGATGTCATATTCTTTGCAGTCGCCGGTGACGGCGTTGACGATAACGATACCCACGACATCCTCGCCGCCCAGCAGACCGACGGTTTTGTCAATGCGCGGCGCGATCCAGTAGGGGTTGTTGCTGTCGTCAATTTCAAAGTTGATTTCGCCGAACATATAGGTCGGGAACCGGAAGCGCAGGTGGCGCTTGAGCAGCTTTCCAAAGTGCTCCGCGTCGGAATAGCGGATGCGGTTTTCCAGCTGAATGAATTCCGATTTTTCGTTTGCCAT
>JAVBSB010000019.1:0-9628 GCA_031547365.1 Oscillospiraceae bacterium
TGGGGTTTCCATCAACCCCCCGCAAACCCCACAACCTGTGGGTTTTTTGTTGTGCGGGGTTTTCCCACCCGCCCCTACGGAGTTGACGGCATTAATCAGCACTTACCTAAACAGTACCCGTAAGGAGTATTACACTTGAAACATAAGCCCTACCGTCTGCCGGGTGGCGGGGCGTATCTGGCGTTGGGACAAGGCTGTGGAATGCGCATGCGCAGACCGAATGATCAGCGAGCGGTCGAGCTCTTGACCGCACGGCGCGCCGAGATTGGTGAATGCGCTTTTCTCCGGTTCTATTCGATGATTTGACCGTCAGTCGAAATGGTCACAACCTGCCACGGAATCATTTTTCCGCAGTTTTGCAGCGCAGAAATAGCAGCGTTTGCGATTCCGGCGCAGCAGGGAACTTCCATACGAACAACGGTAACGGATTTAACACTGTTGTTTTTTAGTATAGCCGTAAGCTTTTCAGAATAATCCCCCTCGTCCAGTTTAGGGCAGCCGATGAGCGCAATTCTGTTTTTGATGAATTTATTGTGAAAATCACCATAGGCATATGCCGTGCAGTCGGCTGCAATCAATAGGCTTGCCCCATTAAAATAAGGCGCATTGATCGGCACCAGCTTGATTTGTACCGGCCATTGGTTTAACTGCGAAGCATTGCCCTGCGGGACGGGCGCGGCGCTTTCCGGCGCCCGGCGCTCAATTGCTTTTGAATGTGTGCCGGGGCAGCCGCAGGGCAGCGAATTGACAGCCTCTTCATCATATGCTTGCGCTTCCCGCTCCACAAACGAAATCGCGCCGACAGGGCAGACCGGCAGGCAGTTACCTAAGCCGTCACAATAATCCTCCCGCAGCAATTTTGCTTTTCCGTCCACAAGACCGATGGCGCCCTCGTGGCAAGCGCTGACGCACAGCCCGCAGCCGTTGCAAAGACCCTCATCTATTTCTATAATTTTTCTGCGCATGTTCTATCCTCCCTTGATTTGATGATTAAATTATACTATACTCACGGCAAGGAGTACGTTGTCATTACAACGTAATATAGATTTATGAAGAATTATTTTGAAATTTTAACCGTAAGCCCGCTTTTTTCGAATATTAACGAAACAGAGCTTACGTCATTGCTGGCATGTCTTTCCGCCAAAGTGGCAGTATATAGGAAAAACGATGTAATTTTCTCGGCGGAAGAAAAGATCACATCAATTGGCTTTGTGCTGAGCGGCAGCGTCCATGTTGTGCAGGATGACTTTTGGGGCAACAGAACCATCCTTGCCTGCATCGAGCCGGGCAGCACATTCGCCGAGGCGTTCACCTGCGCAGAGGTAGCGCGGCTGCCGGTGAGCGTAATCGCGGTTGAATCTTGTGAAATCATGCTGATTAATTATGCGAAAATTATGAAGACCTGCCCCTCCAGCTGCACGTTTCACCATACGCTTATTCAGAATATGCTGTATATTTTAGCATCGAAAAATGTGATGTTAACCAAGAAAATGGAACACATTACAAGACGAAAATTGCGGGAAAAACTGTTTTCTTTCCTGTCCGAGCAAGCCACTCTGCAAAAAAGCGCGAAATTCATTATCCCCTTTGACCGGCAGGGGCTTGCTGATTATCTTGCGGTTGACCGCAGCGCGTTATCCGGCGAGCTTTCCAGAATGCAAAAAGAAGGATTATTGACGTTTCATAAAAATGAATTTGAGCTAAAAGAGCCAAGTGAAAGCGTTGCGCGTCAAGCTTGACTGTGATATAACCGAAATATTATTAAAGCACCGGAATTTTTTGAGAGCAACAAAGAAATCTCTTTGTTACTCTCTTCTTTTATGCTTTTGTTTTTTGCGCCAATATTATGGCACAAAATGAATCGAACGATCCACAATAACGGCGTACGGTCTTAAGCTAAGCGGAATGCTGGCAATTTGTGTGTTGGTTGCGCCGTCGAATACAAGGACCGCATTGCCATCGATATCAGTAACATAATACCGGTTTGTGTCCGGATTCACCGCAACGCCGTTGGGGCTTGTTCCGGCGGGAACCGTTGCGATCACAGTGTTGTTTGCTCCGCGAATGACCGAAAGCGTACCCGCGCCGACGTTAGTGACATAGATCCTGTTGGTCAGCTCGTTGACTGCGGCGGTGAAGGGACCGACCCCTACGGTAACGGTAGTAAGCAGCGCATTGGTATTTCCGTTAATGACCGACACGCTGTTACTGCGGAAATTCGGAACATAGACAAGCCCGTTCGCGATGTTGACATCGGGAAAAGCGGGGTCTGTACCGACTGAAACCGTCGCAACCGCAGTGTTGGTAATGCCGCTGATAATGCTCGTGCTGTTGCTGCCCGTGCCGTTGGTTACGAACACCTTATTCAACACGGGGCTGGCGATTACGCCGCCGGGCGTGAAGCCGGTCGCAACCGTTCCGATCACAGTATCCGTAACCGAATCAATCATTGACGCATTATCCAAAAGACCGCTGGTTACATAAACGAGGTCGTTTGCCGTATTTGCCGCGGCTCCAAACGCAAGCGCCCCGACAGGGACAGTAGCCAGCACGGCAAGGGTGTTTGCGTCTATAACAGTTACGCTTGCGCCGGTGGTATTGGCTACATAAATTTTGTTTGTGTTCGGGTTCAGCGTCAGCCCGCGCGGACCATTGCCAACCGGCACGGTTTGAATAACGGTGTTGGTGTTTCCATCAATGACAGCCATTGCGTTGCTTGACTGCAAGGTTACATATATTAGGTTTCTGCGAACAAAGCCTGGACCGGTTGTACCTGTGGCTCCGGTCGGGCCGGTAGCTCCAGTTTCACCTGCCTCGCCGGTCGCACCGGTTGTACCTGTAGCTCCGCTCGCGCCTGTAGCTCCTGTTTCGCCGGTAGCTCCGATAGCGCCGGTAGAACCGGTTGCGCCGGGTGGACCTTGAACACCTTGTAGTCCTGTCGGTCCGGTTTCGCCGGTTTCGCCGATAGGACCTGTTGCACCAGTTGCACCCGTCGCGCCTGTACCACCGGTTGCTCCCGTGGGTGCTGCCGGTAAAAAGCAGCTTGTACAGCAAGCATCATACCCGGACGAACAGCGGTCGCAAGAACAATCGCATGGGAATTGCGATATATAATGATTCATTCATAACATTCCTTTCTGTATTATTATGGTATGTGCTTCGATATACAGTGTGATTCACGGCGCATATTCCTTAAAACATTTCACAGCTCCCCGTCCGGCCGCATATCATGGAATAGTCTTGATATTGCAACAGGAAGGGGGACGCAGTGTGCCCGTCATTGATCAATTGCCGCGAATACCTCTTGATCAGCAGCCTCCCATTGCCAACCAGCCTTATTCCGACTCCGCTAACTTGTTGGAACAGGTAATGAAAATATTGGCGCAGCCGCCCATGCCCATCAGCAGCCGCCTATTGGCTGATGCCATTGAACTTGTAAAAATACAGTTACGCATGGACTACGAGCCGCCGCCCAGCACTCCGCCGCCTACAGACCCTGACTTTACGCCGCCTCTGGTCGGTGTCCCCAATCTTACGCAAGCGCCTGTCTGCCTTAATCCCCTCATCATGCCCGGCGGCGAATCCATCAACGTCACGTTTGACAGCGCGCCCACCACCCGCTGCTCGCTGGCGCCTCCCGATTCTCATTACATGGCCATCGGCTTTTCTGCGGGCGGCGACAGCCACCTCAATTTTGTTGGTTTTACGCACAACGGCGTACATAGCTATGGCTTTTGCCTGGACCACACAAAGGCTGCGCCCGTCGGTCCGTTTGACAATATCTCCATGGAACAGGCGATGCCAAGCACGCCGCAAAACATCCGCCTTGCGGTCAGCTTTTGCATTGCCACCGCCCCCGCTGACCCTGCCGACGCCGCCGCGGGGCTGGAATTCTTCGAATTTTTAGGTGCCGACAGCTGCCCCAACCTTAACGGCTACGATGCCTATGGCGTCATCCAGGCCACCATCTGGTGCCTGCTGGGCTTTGCTACCCCAAGCAGCCTGACCTTTACCACCGACTCCAACTGCCCCTCCCCCTCGGCTACCCCAAAATTCCCCTGCTTGCAGGCAGCCGTGAACACGCTCTACGGCCTGTCGCTGAGCTACGGCAACGGCAACAATGTGTGCAGCGCGACCGGCGCCTCGGGTTCCTCCGGCTCTGCCTGCGGCAACTGTGCCTGCGCTGCCTGCGGACCCAACATCGGCGACGGCTGCAACGACCCCGGCGGCGTGCGTCTGGGCGACCAGCTGGGTACTGTGCTTTGCTGCAACACCGGCTCCGCCGTCACCGACCAGACCAGCACCTATCTCGTTTTTGTGGGCTGCGCCAACGACATCCGCGAATGCTGCGGCAGAGTCGTCCTCGGTCCGTTCCGGCTGAATTCCTCCAACCAGGGGACGCCCACCATCAGCCTGATTCCCTGCGGCGGCTGCATCGGTCCCGGCATTACCCTTGTCGACGCCTGCTGCAATACATTTGCCGAACCGCCCACCATCGGGCAGGAATTCTACATCACCTTCCGCCCGCCCTGCTGTCGCTTCTGCTTTGACTTGCAGGCCGAAATGGAGACCACCGCCACTGCGGTCTATTATTTTCAGGAAACCAGCAACCCCGCCCTTCAACCCGTCGGCGCGCCGATTCTGGTCGTCCAGGATGACACCGCTGTCATCCACATCTGCATCGACATTACACCCCCGCAGCCGCCTGCTCCGCCGCAGCCGCCCACGCCGCCGACACCGCCGGAATCCCTGCTGATTACCACGAACAACAACAACAATAATAACAACAGCAACTCCTCAAATAACAACAACAGCAATATACAAAGCCTGCTGGAAACGGTGCTGTTATCGAACCTTGTCAACAGCACGGGTCAGCTTCAAAACGGCCAGGGCGCTTTCCCTCCGCAGCCCAATCCATACGTGAACCCCTGCCCGCCGGGTACCGTCCCCTGCTATGACCCATATTTTCCGCCCGGATATCCACCTTATCCAGGACAGTTTCCGGGGGTTCCTCCCGGCTGCGGACAGCCGCCTTTTGTGCCGGGCATGGGCACGGGACCACCGTATGCTAGCTGCTGCAGACCCTGCTGCTGCCCTGCGCCGCAGTACCCGCCGCCCTGCTGTCCCATGCCGCCGCCCTGCGTCGAGCCCTGCTTTATACCGCCACAGCAGCAGATGCTCCCCGAGCCGCCCGTCAACTTAATCATTCAACCCGCCAGCTTAACATACCAGGCAATGCCTTTACCCGTGCCGTGCATTTCGCCGCCACCGTATCCATACCTGCCGATGCAGGAGGCCTATCCGCCCCCTTTTAGACCTGAGCCATATATGCCGCCGCCGTATCCCATGCCTTATCCGCAGCCCTACCCACCGCCGTATCCGCAGGGACCAAGCGACGAAACACAGCACACACAGCAGGTATATTCTCCCGTAACGGTGGTTGTTCCGCCGAGCGAGCAAGCGCGCGACAGCTGTAATTATCCGCCGCCTGCGCAGCCCTTTATTCCGCCGCCGCCCGTACCGCCCTATCCGCTGCTGCCGGAGATTTCCGGCGCGCCGCACCCTGATTTTTCGCAATTCCAACCGCAGGCGGACAACGATTCGTTTTTCCGGGGCTGGTATAACCAATAGCAACAGAGGCAGACTGTAAGGTCTGCCTCTTGATTTTTTGCGGCGAACAAGGTAAAATGAATGTATGGTATGATTTTGAAAGGTAAAGGCTATGGAGTATAAAATTGTACGCACTGACAGAAAAACGCTGGCGATCTTCGTATTGAAAGACGGCAGGGTGGAAGTGCGCGCGCCGATTTGGTATCCGAAGCGCGAAATCGAGCGGTTTGTGGCGCAAAAAGAAAATTGGATATACATAAAGCAGCAGGCTGTGCTTGCCTATGCACAGCAGCGCAGGGCATATACACCCCGCTACGGCGGAACAGCGAGGCTGCTTGGACACCCGTTTCCCATTCTTGCGGCGGACGGACCCGCGCGTTTTGATGGGAAGCATTTTTGCATACCCGCAGGTCTGAGCGAAGAAGCGATTGCCGCCGCGTGCGAGCAGATATACCGCGTGCTGGCGAAAGAGCTGCTGCCCCGCAAGACCGCGCAGCTCGCAGCGCAGATGGGGCTTTCCGCTGCGTCGTATAAGAATATACATATTACAGGCGCAAAAACGCGTTGGGGCAGTTGTTCGGCGCGCGGGGAGGTACGAAGCTTAAATTTCGCGTGGCGATTAATGCTGGCGGGCGAAGATGAAATTGATTATGTTGTGGTGCATGAACTGGCGCACCTAAGGGAAATGAACCACTCGCCGCGCTTTTGGGCTCTGGTTGCAGAGACTCTGCCTGACTATAAACAACGCCGCCTGCGGCTGAAGCAGCTGCAAGCGACGGTGATGATATAAATATACAATTAAAGTGCGTTTACGCGTTCATCAAACGAGAATGTGCCTTCTTTGCGGTCGAATGTCAGGTCGTATTCCGCATAAGGCTTGATTGTAACGATCTTATCCACGGTGCCCGTTGATTGCGAAACCGAGCGGTACATTACGCCGGGGCGGGTATAGGTGGACGAAATCTGAATTTTATGCTCGCCCGGGGCAATATAGATGCCATTGGCGCCGGCTTCTGTCAGCGCCACAGGGAGCGCGTCATCCACCAGGTGGATTGTCAGGGTGTCAGAGGTGACAACGCCCTTACGCATCGCATAGATTTTTGCCGCGTCAGGATGCTGTGCAAGAAAGTCTTCTTTTGCGCTTTTGTTTTTCTTCATCTTAATCACCATGAAGACAACGGAAATGGTTACAAACGCAGCCATGAAAATGATCCAGATAGCAGACATAGAAATATCCTCCGAATTTTATTAATTATAACCTTTCAGGCTCTACAGAGCTGAAGCTTTGGATGAACTCGAACATTTCATAAAATTTTGCGGAGCCCAACGGTTCGCAGTCAAGCACCGTCATTTTGCCGTTTTGCTCTGTGATGCGCAGACGCAGGCTTTGTGTGCCGCCGCTGGTATACTGCCTGTGATGGTAGCCGCTTTCGCAGTTTTTGAGGTCAAAGGTGTGCTTAAGCTTATTGCCTTCGTAGCAATTCATTTCGCCGGTATCGGAAATCTCAAACCGTACGTTATCGCTGATAAGCGTCTGGTGCAGCATCACGGCGAGGACACCCAATACAATGAGAACCGTCAGGATCATGAACCAGGTCTGCGGAAAGTACTGCCCGATAAAAAGCAAAACCATGCCAACTGCGAATGGAGGCAGAGGAATGATAATAAGCGACTTGATAAATTTTGCTTTGCTGCGTTGGTAAACAGTCAAATGATTTACTCCCTTCGTATTTTCGTATTTATGAACATTTTGAAAACGCCTTGGTATTATATCAAAACAAAACAATAAAAGCAAGTGTTTTTTGACATTAATAGATTTTGGATTATTTTTCTTGCTTATTTTTAAAAAAAGTACTATACTATACCCATATATAGGAGGAGAATTGCTATGCTGTACCGCGTTGATCCCAAGTCAGGCAACCGGCTTTCTGCGTTGGGCTTTGGACTGATGCGCCTGCCAAAAAGCCTGACAGGTACCGATATTGATAAAACAGAAGCGCTAATCCTTGACGCTGTTAAGCGCGGCGTAAATTATTTTGATACTGCTTATATTTATGGCGGGAGCGAAGCCGCGCTGGGGCAGGTGCTTGCGCGCAACCCCGGTCTGCGCAAAAAAATATACATTGCGACTAAGCTGCCCTTTCACCTCGTAAAAAATCGCGGCGATTTCGATAAGGTTTTTGATGAGCAGCTGCGCCGCCTGGGTACGGATTATATCGACTATTACCTGATGCATAACCTGGCAACTCCGGCGGACTGGGAGGGCTTGTGCGCCATGGGGATAGAAGGGTGGATCGACGAACAAAGGGCTGCGGGGCGCATTCGGCAGATTGGTTTTTCGTATCACGGCAGCCACGCCGATTTTGTTCCGCTGCTGGAATGCTACCCCTGGGAATTTACGCAAATTCAATACAATTACTCCGACGAAAACTATCAGGCTGGCAGATCCGGTCTTGAAAAAGCCGCTGCGCTGGGCATCGCGGTGATTGTCATGGAGCCCTTGCTGGGCGGCAGATTGGCCACAGGCTTGCCGAAAAAAGCGGCTAAGCTGTTCAACGCAGCCGCGCCGGACCGCAGTTATGCCGCGTGGGCAATGCGCTGGCTATGGGATCAGCCCGCAGTCACAGTCGCGCTTTCGGGCATGAACACCCCGGAACAGCTGGACGACAACATCAAAACCGCCGAAGCCGCTCTGCCCAACTGCCTCACGGACGAGGAGCGTACGCTGTATCCGCAGGTAGTAGATATATTCCGCAGCTCCTATAAGGTACCCTGCACAGGCTGCAACTACTGTATGCCCTGCCCTAAGCACGTCAACATCCCCGGCTGCTTTTCGGCCTACAATGCCAGCTACGCCGTGGATTTGTTTACGGGCTTTCAGCAATACGCAACCAGCTCAAACGTGCTTGACCCCGCGTATAACGGCAGCGCGCGCAACTGCGTACAGTGCGGGCTTTGCGAAAAAAAATGCCCGCAGCACATTGCCATCCCGCAGTATTTACGCCGCGCCGCACGCCGTCTTGAGCCCGCCCCCATGCGCTGGGCGTTGAAAATACATGTCTATCGGCATAAGAATGACGTAAAATAATTTGCCAGCTTGACGAATGAACGCAATTATGGCATAATGGATTGAGACGATACCAAAGAAGAACGGAGCAGCCATCATGGACGAATATAAGAATAAAAATGAACGGGATAACGAAGCCTCGCCGGTTGAAATACAGAATGACGACGATTTGTTGCGTTGGATGCCGCCGGAGCTGGAAGCGCGCGCGGAATATACCGCGCAAAAGGATGCGCATTTAGTTACCCCGAAGGCAAAGCGCATTGACTTTCAGGCGCCGCCCAGGGGTGACAACCCGAAAAAGTCGAAACTATTTCTAGTGCTTGGCATTGCGATGCTGCTCATCAGCACCTTATTGAGCGCTATCGGCGCCAACGGGCAGGCGGCTGTTATACAGAACGGCAGACTCTGGTTTGCGCTTTGGATGATTGGACAAGCGCTTTCGCTGTGCGCATTTTTGCTGTTCTTGTTTCGGTTTAACCCTGACATGCGCCGCCCCGCGCTGCTAACTGTTTTGGGTGCGAATATCGTATTTAATTGGGCTGCCGGAATTGCCTCTTTAATGCACCGACCGAGCGACTTTTCGGTCGGAGTCAAAATCGGCGCGGCGATTTTCCTTACGCTGCTTGCGACGGCAATCACACCGTCTTTTTGGCTGTTTCTGGGCGTTGTCCGCAGACGCAGCACCGAAAAAGTTGCGACGGTTATGAGCAGTATCGCGATTGCAATCAGCCTGATCGGTCTGATCTCAACGATTGCAAAGGGCAACGCTCTTACGGCTGTTCCGCGTGCGTATGTAACCGCAATTGAAATTGCGCAGAGCGTATTCTTTTTGCTGGTGATTGCAGGCTGGCCTGTTTTGACCCGTCCTGTGCTTGAACATCAACCGGGGGAGGAGACACAAAGCAATGGCGAAAGCACTTGAAAAATATCCAATACCGATGGCAGCGGCTC
>JAVBSB010000026.1:0-5269 GCA_031547365.1 Oscillospiraceae bacterium
GTAGCGCTTTATGATCGACATCGCGCAAACAAACCAGATGATTGATACTAGGATCATGAGTATACCCGTTGCGTTTTGTGTGCCGCGCCTGCCCTCCCATTTACGCGCCAGCAGCAGGAACAGCGCCAGCGCAACGACATAGATCGCGGCGTCTTCCTTTACCGACAATATGAGCGCGCTAAAGATTAGCAGGGGAAGGGTCTTCTGCTTCAATAAAAAATAAACCGCCCATAAAAGAAAAACAGTTAGAAACTTGTTTTCATGAAAGTCGAACAGGCAGCCCTGCGGAATGCTCGGGTTAAAGACATACAGCAGGCAGGATGCGATGATCAGACGCGGCGAATTACCGAACAGCTCCTTCGCAATGGCGCGTATTGCAAATACACCCGCGCCCACCGCGGCTGCCTGCAGCACCAACAGGGTTTCGATGCGCGGAACCAGCATATAAACCGGCAGAAGCAAATAATACACAGGGGAGCAGTGTACGCCGAAGTGTGTCAGCAAGCGGTTGCGTTCCAGCGTTGTCAGCGCATGACCGGTATTACGCAGATATTCAAACATCTGCGCAAAAAGACCTAAATCGAAGTTGGTCGCGTTGTATGTGCGGTAGCGCAGAATAGAGGCATAGCTCATTAAAAGCGTAAAAGCGATAAATAGTAGACACGCCGCGAGCGTCGCGGTCCACATGGGCATTTTCGGGTGACCGAACGGAAAGCGTTTTTCCGAGATGGACCAGCGCATGGAAAAATACAGCGGAACACACAGCCCCAGCGAAAAGTAGATGTTCCCCGCGCCGCTGTTAAAGACCAGCAGCATGATAAAGCTAAAGCATGCAATCGGCAGCAGAGTGAACAGCGGCTGCCGGCTGTCAAACAGCATGCACAGCGTTACCAGTAAAACCATTGCGCTGGTTAATACGCCGATGAACAGTGACCAATTGATTTGTTCTACAAACAGAAGTGAATCAAACGCTGTTCCCCGTGCCATGCCTGAAATAACCGCGTTGCTTAGTGTCAGAAAAAGCGCCGTAGCGGCAGCCGCAACCCAGCCGCCGTCGGACATTGTGTGGTTGATTTGCTGAGCCCACTGTTTGACTTTCTTCATGTTTACTCTCCGATGGTAAAGGTATGAGCGCCTGCGCCCATAGTCAATAAACGCCCCTTTAAGCTCGCTTGCGCCGTGCAGCCCTCGGGTACCGTGAATTCATAAATATAGTCGGTATCGCTCTTGCGCCAGGCGGATTTTACAATACCATGGCGCGTTTCGAGCTCTGCTTTTGCATATTCAAGGCGCGCGTCGGGCTGCGGTGCAAAAATAATATGCCGGAAGCCCGGATTTGCTTCGTCGACCTGTATGCCTGCCATCACGCCGAACAGCCAATCGCCAACAGCGCCGTAAGCATAGTGATTGAAGGAGTTCATGCCAACGTCCTGGAAGGTGCCGTCCGGACGCAGACCGTCCCAGCGCTCCCAAACCGTTGTAGCACCCTGCGTAACAGGGTAGAGCCACGAGGGGTATTCGCGGCGCAGCAGAAGGTCGTACGCCAGGCTGGTCAGACCATTTTCGCTCAGCGCATGCAGCAGATAGCCTGCGCCTAAGAATCCGGTTTTTAGATGCCCTGCCTCTTTAACTATCGACTCCAGCTGCGCGGCGACATTCTTGCGCAGGTCGCCGTGTACCAGATCAAAGTGCAGCGCAAGCACGCAGGCTGTCTGTGTATTGCAGATCAGCTTGCCGTCCGCGATAAAGTTCTTAACGAACGCGGCTTCGATCCGCGCGCGCAGGTCGATATAGTCCTCCATCGGTACACCGAGCACCGCGCCGGCTTTGATCAGAATCCCGGTGGAATATGCAAAAAAGGCGTTTTGCAGCACGGGATGCGGCGTAGGCGTTTCGTCCAGACAGAGCCAGTCGCCAAAGTGTCCGTCGTGCAGCCATAAATCGCCCTCGGAGTGGGCGGCCATGTAGTCCACCCAGCCCTTCATGGAATCGAACTGGCGGCGCAGCAGCTCTCGCGCGCCGAAGGTGCGGTAGATTTCCCACGGACAAATCACTGCGGCGTCCGCCCAGCCGGTGGAGCTGTCGCCGTTCCAGTGCATGCGCGGTATCACGTGCGGAAGTCCGCCGTTGGCATATTGCTCACTGGCAAGGTCAGCCAGCCATTTTGAAAAAAAGCGCTCGCAGTCATAGAGATAGCTTGCCGTGCGGCAGAACACCTGCGCGTCGCCTGTCCAGCCAAGGCGCTCGTCGCGCTGCGGGCAGTCGGTGGGGATATCCAAAAAGTTGCCGCGCATACCCCAGACGATGTTGCTGAACAGCTGATTCAGCATCGGCTCCGAGCATTCAAAGAACCCGGTGCGCTTCATTTCGCTGTGCACAACAACGGCAGTAAAGTCCTCCGGGCGTACGTCGCAGGGCCAGTCGATCAGTTGAATATAACGGAAGCCCATGAACGTGAACTTTGGCTTATATGTGTGCGCCGCGCCGTCGCAGATAAAATCAATCTGCTGCTTTGCGCCGCGCAGGTTGGTGGTGTAAAAATTACCGTCGGCGTCAAGTATTTCCGCGTGGCGCAGGGTTGCCTTTGCGCCTGCGGCGCCGTTGATATGGAACTCCACATAGCCTGTAAGCAGCTGACCAAAGTCGATCACCAATTCGCCTGCGGGTGTGGTAAAGATTTTCTGCGCGGGCAGGCGCTCGGTTTCCACAACGCGCTCGCCCTGCAAGGGGATCAGGATTTCCTTCGGGTAGTCTAAGACTTTTACGGGCAGGACGTTGCTGTCCTTAAAGCCCGCGTCATATGTCTCTCCATTATATATGTTGCTGTAGCGGGTTTTGGACATACGGCACTGCCAGTCTTTGCCGGTAAGAAATGCTTCGCGCGTGCCGTCGGCATATTCCAGCACCAGCGCGGCAAGCAGAGCGGTTTCTTTGCCGCCCAAGCCCGGCTGCAGCCAGTCTTTTTCGCGCGCGTGCATGCGCCAGCCCACGCCGACTTCGACGCTGAGATTGTTCTCGCCCGCGCAGAGCAATTCTGTGATATCATATGTTTGATATTGCAGGCGCTTGCGGTAGTTCGTCCAGCCGGGGGCAAGCACCTCGCCGCCGATTTTCTTCCCGCCCAGCGCCGCGCAATATACACCAAGCGCGGTCGCCTGCAAAAACGCGGATTTTACTGCGCCCTTCGGCGTAAAATTAAACAGGAATTCCACCGGCGCTTCGCCTGTTTTTTCGGGGTATTGCAGCCATTCGGCATCGTAAATGGGGTTGTTCAGTTGGTTCATATCGGTCTCCTCTATCATATAATATGAATAGTCGCGTTGCTGTTAGATTTTTGCCCGTAAAAATTCCACCGCATGCGCAATGTCCGCATACGGGTTGTCGCCGACCTCGCGCTCAACCGTAAGGAAGCCGCGGTAGCCAATGCTGCGCAGCGCAGCAAGATAGTTATCCCAGTTGACCTGCCCTTCGCCCAGCGGCAGCTCCTCAAAGCTCGGTCCGGTAACGATATGGCTTTCTACCATGCCATAGACCTCCTCGGGGTCGCGCGCCCAGATGCGGCGGCCGTCTTTTGCGTGGGTATGAACGATATATTGATCCAATGTATAAACAGCGGCAGCCGGGTCATCAGCCGTAACCATAACAAGGTTCGCGGGGTCGAGGTTCACCGCAACGCCTTTGGAACCCAGGGAATCGAGAAAGCCCTTGAGCGTGGCGGAAGTTTCGGGACCGGTCTCAATGGCGAAATGCGCTTGCAGGCTGTCTGCGTATTCGGCAAGGGCACCGCACGCCTCTTGTAAAATAAGATAGCGCCCATGCTTCGGGTCTGAGGGGATAACGCCTACGTGCGTTGTCACAACGTCGGTTTCCAGGTCTTTTGCGAGCTCCAGAATGCGCTTGCTTCGTTCTATTTTTTGCGCGTTTGCTTCCGCGCGTGTAAAGCCGCCGGAGCCCAAATCGCCGCAGAGCGCGGAGACAACCAGCCCATGGCTTTTAATAATGTCCAACAGCTCTCTGCGCTTTTGTGCTGTAAGATTTTCGGGTGCCATTTCACCTTGCGTTGAATAAATCTGCACGCCCTGTGCACCGGTCTGCGCGGCTAATTTAAGAGCGCTGCGCACGTCTGTGCGAAAACCGTCAAGCAATACGCCCAACAAAAAATCTGCCATATCCAGGTACCTCCATTGCGTTTCTTAATTTAATAATGGTATTATATCAGAAAAGGGCAGGTTGCGCAATCATTTATTGAAAATAGTGCGGTTTAACTTGTTAAATTATTTTATTTTTCTACTTGCAATATATAAACAAACGTGATATAATGTAATCGGGTCTGCACGTATTGTGCACAAAGAAAACTTGAAGGAGGAAATTTCATGCGAAAAACCGTCCGTAAATCCATTGCGATCCTTATAGCCGCCCTTATGCTTTTGGGTGCTGTTCCGATCCTTGCAAACGCAACCGAAACACTCAATCTGACAAAACCCGTAAACAACCGGTTAGCGTCCACGGTCAATGCTTTTGCCGAAGACCCATACAACAAAAGCAGCAGAAGCCTTTGGACAGCAAATGAAACCATCCCCTTTACCACCGGAGCCATGAATGACACAAAATATTATTTGGCGACCGGCAACAACGCTTCCACCTATGTAGAGGCGAAGAGCCACACCCGCAACACCAACTTCAGCATTTCTGCGGCGGGCGTATTTTATGGCATCACCGTAAAAGTTGGCTATGAGCTCAACTACAAAAAGTCCACAAGCAGCAACTATCAACTGAACACTTCAAACTTCTACTACAACTATGAGGTTGCAAAGCGCCTGAATTCCAAGACCATTTATGGCGCAAGCCCCAGCAACCTGCAACCCCTGCGCGAGAAAATGAGCGCAACTGCCATTAACGAACTGAAAACTCTGACCCCGGCTGATGTTTTCAAATATTATGGCACGCACGTAATCATGGCTTACGCAGCAGGCGGCAGTTTTGAGCTGCGCGCACGCGCAACCTCCATGAACTCCAACCTGATCGTAACCGAAACCGTAGATCAGACCCACAAAATCCCGATTGAAGTTGGCGGAATCGGTGGCGTTGTAAAAGTCGATGCAACCACTACCATCAATGACATCGCGGCGATTTCCGAAACCTGGAAAGACAGCAGCGTTGACTATAAGCTTGACGGAGCCTACAGAGGCGGCACAGGCGCGCTCTCAGTCGGTGACCTGGCTGATCCGGCACAAGCGAGCGCTCTGCGTGTAAGCGTCGGCAAATGGGA
>JAVBSB010000072.1:0-6170 GCA_031547365.1 Oscillospiraceae bacterium
CGCGGGCGTGCTGCTGCGCCGCAGAAAAAAGAAGAAATAAGCCGACGTTCGTTTTATCCTTATTGTATAAAGCTAAAACAGAATTTCCTTAAAATCATAAAGCCGCTTTGGGTTGCCGTCATAGGTGTGTATCACGATCAGCGTCGCTCCGGGGCGCTGTGTTGCCTGATAACCCGACGGGCGCGCAATATGATAGTACCGATTATCATAAAAAGCGCACCAATTCTCCTTGGGGTGCAGGTGACCTATGCTCACCAGCCCAACGTTTGCTTCGCTGCTTATAACTTTATCTACGATTGCATTGCCGCGTATTGCCCAGCTTACGGGAAAATCCGGCTTGGCATAATCTTCGGCATAGACCTCGCCGTCTGTCTGCGCCTGCGAAAATGCGGGCGTGTTCATATGGAAAAACACACTTGCTTTCGCCAGTGGCGCATCCTGTTTCAGCTGTTGCAGCTGATCACGCAGCCAGTCGGCCTGGTCTTTTTTCATGCAGTCGTAGGTGAGGAAGTTCGTTTCAGGGTCGCGGGCAAGGGAATCCATAAAAATGAGTGCATGGACGGTAAGCCCCTGCGCATCTTTGACCGGAACAACATACTGCGCCGCGCCGGTGAGTCCCTCCGGCTTTGAAAGCAGGCAATGCGTATAGCTGCGGCCAAGATAGGCGCATATATCCGCCGCCGAGCCGAGATACTCCCCGTCGTTGTTCCCCGGGACATACGCCCAGTATTGGTTCTGCCGTTCAAACAGTTCCGCAACGGCGCGCAGCGCCTCCTGCTTATTCACAACGAATTTATCGTTGTATCCATCGAGCATATCACCGGTGACAACCACCAAATCCGGACGGTTGATGACGATCTGCTCCTCCATCGCGGCAAGGGTTTTGGCATCCTTACCCTTATTGGAGACGAGATGGGTATCTGTAAACTGCAAAACGACAAAGTTGCCGCTGTCACGCACGGACAGGGGCTTAATTTCGCGGTCTGTAATGGAGAATTGCTCGGCGGTACCGGACAAATCGCCTTTGTGAAACGGTTTCGCGCTTTTGATGATATTGAATGTACCGATGATCACTATGGCTGCGCCCAGCACGATGCAGGCGATTAAAACAATTTGCTTCTTTGTGATTTTCATATGCCTTGCCACCTTATCACTTTATCGCCTTCCGCGCATATTTTTAAATAGCCAGTGCCATTAAACCCCGGTAACCATAAACGAAAACTCCAGCCCCTTAGAAAGATCAAGCTGATATTGCTTTAGAGCGTCCGGTCCGCAGGAACAGGAGCCGCTGCCGCGCACAAAGCCGTCTACCGAGAGGAATACCGGTCCGTCGTGCCGCAGATCCTCCTGATGCCTTGCGGCATCAAGCTGCGCCTGCGAATAATGGTGCGCGCTAAAACTCAATTTGCCGGGGGCGTTAAAGATATACAGACCGTGACCGTCGGCGTTCGTGAGGCTCAGCCAGCGCGTTTGTCCGTGGTTGCCGTTGTCCTGCGGAAAGATATAAGGCTCGTGCATGGCGTCGACTGTCGTCTCAAATACACCCAGCTTCGACTGCGCGGTCATATCCGGCAGGTTTTCGCGCTCACCCAGACCGTAATACCGCACCCGGTCCCAGTCGCGCGGCAGCTCCATCGTCAAACCGAAACGGGCAAGCTGTAAGCCATCAAGCATATCTTTTGCGGGGCTGAGCTTCGCGGTCACCTTCGCGGCGCTGCCCCGTGGGGTATCCACAGAAAGGCTCATTGTAAACTGCTTTTCGCTGCCTGCATAAACACCCCAGGTGTGCGGCTTGCGCTCCTTTTTCACGGTCAGGTTCTGCGGACGGTAGTCCGGCTGCGGCCAGTCGTGCCACTTGTCGTTATCGATCCACGCGCGGGTAAAATTCAATTTCAGTGTGTCCAAAATTTTTGAAATATCGCTGCCCTTCGGGCGTTTTTCTTCGATGTAGAGTTCTTTTAAAATCAGCTGCTCGAAAGCAACCTCGTCTGAATCAAGGTAATACAAATCCAGCTGATATTCCGCGCCTGCTTCTAATTCGGGCAGAGGCAGTTCGATTTTCTCGTCAGACATGGCGGGAATATCCAAATTTACCAGACCTACTGTGAACTCCTCCCCGTTTTTGCGCAGCGCCCATTCTAGCGTATACACCGCGTTGGCAAAGCGATTGGTGTTGGTAAGCGTCAGCGTACCGCCCTCCCATTTTGCGCGAATTGGGCGGTAGACGTTTTTCATCTCCCACGCGCCGGTATGCGGCGTGCGGTCCGGGTAGACCAGACCATCCACACAGAAGTTGCCGTCGTGCAGCGCCTCGCCGTGGTCGCCGCCATAGGTATAACGGTAGCGCGCGCCCTCTTCACCGTGATACACCGCATGGTCCGCCCATTCCCAAATGCAGCCGCCCATCAGGTTTTCGTATTGATAAAACAGCTGCCAATATTCCTCCATCGCCCCCGGACCGTTGCCCATGGCATGCGCATATTCACAAAGGAAGAAGGGCTTGCTGTTGATCTCCGGTTTTTCGGCTTCCATCCTGCCATAAAGCTCCACATTGCTGTGGCATGTATACATCTCACTATAAACGTCATACCCCACCACCGGCGTGCGGCACGCGCCTTCGTAATGCACAGGGATTTCGGGGTGAACGGCATGAAGAAAGGCATAGCATGCGTCCTGGCAGTGCCAGCCGCCCGCTTCGTTGCCCAGGCTCCACATGGTTACGCAGGCATGGCTGCGGTCGCGGAACAGCATGCGTTTTACGCGGTCAAGGTAGCGCGGGATCCAGCGCTTGTCGTTGGAAATCAGGTCGATATCGTCGTGCGTACACTGTGCCCCATGGGCTTCGATGTCCGCTTCGTCTATAACATAAAAGCCAAGCTCGTCCGCGAGCATCAGCAGGTGCGGGTCGGGCGGGTAGTGCGAGGTGCGAATCGCATTAACATTCAGCTGCTTCATAAGCCGTAAATCGGTCTCATAATCTTCAAAGGTCATGCAGTAGCCGGTTTTGGGGTTTGTATCGTGGTGGTTAACGCCCTTAAACTTAATGCCTTTGTCATTGAAGGTGAAAACATTACCGCGAATTTCGATAGACTTGAACCCAACAGGCTGCATTACAACCTGTGAAAGCTCACCGTTTTTTGAAAGCCTGAGCCAGACATTATATAAATTTGGCTGCTCGGCGCTCCAAAGCTTCGGGGTTAGCTTATCCAAAGCGAAGCTCATGCGCTCTTTTGCGGCGCCGCTATACTTTGCGTCGAGTCCATCAATCATGAGCTCGACGTTCCAGCCCTGCAGCTCGCCCTGCACCTCGACAGTACATTGCAGCTTATAGTCGCCTTCTGCGTTTTTTAGCGGGCGCAGCCAAAAATCGTTAATGTAGGTTTTCGGAAGGGTATAAAGCAATACGTCGCGGAAGATGCCGTTTTCGCGGAACATATCCTGGCATTCAACAAAAGTGCCGGTGCTCCACTTATGAACCACAGCTACGATTTCATTGTCTCCGCTGTGCACAACGCTGCTGAGGTCAAACTCCGCAGTGTTATGCGCGCCCTCGCTGTAGCCAATATGGTAGCCGTTGCAATACAGGTCGACGCAGGGAATCACGCCTAAAAAGGCTATGATATAAGTTTTATTCTCGGTACCGGCAAGATGAAAGCGCTTGCGGTATACACCGACCGAAAGCTTCTCAGGCAGGCTGGGCGGAAAATCTCCGAATTCATAGCGTGTGTTAAGATACACCGGCGGCTCATAGCCGGTTCGCTGCCAGGTGGAGGGAACATGAATCTCATCGAACTGCGTCTCGTCCGTATTCAGTTCTTTGGGCAGTGTGTCGGCGTCAGCGTAATAGCGGAAGCCCCATTTGCCTGAAAGCAAGGTCACCAGGTCGGAGCCATAACGCTGCCGTGCCGCAGGCGTTGTACGCAGCTTTTCTTCGTCGGAATAGGGAATAAAATAAGCGCGAGGCGCCCGTTTGTTTTGCTCATATAGCTCGAAATCACGGTAATTCGATTGTTGAATACGGTATTGCATACGTAGTCTCCTATTCTGTTTGTTTGTGTAAGTCTATATGTCAATCTTTTGCAGTTTTGCAAAATTAGCCATTATTTTTTTTGTTCCCACGCTGTTGAATGCGATTTCAAGCAGGGTATCGTTGCCCATGTTCTTCGCGCTTAACACCAGACCCTCGCCAAAGGTCGGGTGCAGTACGCTGTCGCCGACGAAGGGAACCCATGAGGCTGCGCTTGCTTTTTTAGGCACGCTTTGTTTGATCACACTCTGCGGCGCGGGCGCAATGGGCTTTGCCCTATAATCAAAGCGTTCGCGCTGATATGAAACGGGAGCGGTCATGCGGCTTTCCGGTTCTTCAATTTCGGCTTCGCGTAAGAATCGAGAGGGCGGATTGTATTGCGTGGAGCCGTAAAGCAGCCTTGTGCGCGCGCAGGTGAACATCAACTGCCGCTTGGCGCGGGTTATGCCGACATAGGCGATGCGGCGCTCCTCCTCAAGGTCCTCCTGCGCCCCCGAGGTTACCGTCTGGTAGCTCGGAAACACACGCTCCTCCCATGCGGGCAGAAAAACAAACGGGAATTCCAGTCCCTTTGCGCTGTGCAGAGTCATTAGCACGACTGCGTCGGTCTGTGCGTTATACTGGTCAATGTCGCTTTGCAGCGCGACGTCCTCCAAAAAGCCCCAGAGGCTCGGCTCCTCGGTTTCCTCTTCATAGCGCAACAGGTTGGAGCCGAGCTCCTGTAAATTCTCTGCGCGGTCCTCAAACGTCTCCTTGTCCTCAGCCAGCGCAGCCGCATATCCGCTGTGCTGCAACGTGAGTTCCAGCAATTCCTTAAGCGTCACCTGCGTCTGTGCCTGCCGCAGCGCCTGCATCATCGCCATAAAAGCTTTGATCCTTGCCGCGGCACGCGACAGCTCCGGGTATTCCTTCGCCCGCAACAGAACCGTATAGAGCGTCAGTCCGTCCCGCGCGACAAGATTTGCGGCAGCCTGCACAGTGGCGTCTCCTATACCGCGCTTCGGCTCGTTGATGATGCGGCGCAGTCGTATCTCGTCCGCCGGGTTCGCGATCACAGTCAGGTAAGCCAGCGCGTCGCGGATTTCCTTGCGGTCATAGAATCTGTGCCCGCCTACAATGCGGTAGGGGATACCGCTGCGCACCAGTTGGGTTTCGATCGTATTCGACAGCGCGTTTGCGCGGTATAATACGGCGTGCTCGCTCCATGCGGACCCCTTCGCTACGCTTTGCAATATCCGGTCGGCTATGGTACGCGCCTCGTCCCGTTCGTCTTCGCAAACATGTAAAGTGATTTCGTCGCCCCTGCCGTTGCCGGTCCACAGCGTCTTGCCCTTGCGCGATTCGTTATGCGCAATCAGCTTATTCGCGGCGTCGAGTATGTTCTGTGTTGAGCGGTAGTTCTGCTCCAGCCGAATCACCTTCGCATTTGGGAATTGATGCTCGAACTGTAAAATATTCTCGATTGTTGCCCCGCGGAAGCGATAAATGCTTTGGTCGTCGTCACCCACAACACAAAGATTCATATGCGCAGCAGCCAGCAGAGATACCAGTTGATACTGCGCGCGGTTGGTGTCCTGGTATTCGTCTACCAGGATATAACGAAAACGCCGCTGGTACTGCTCCCGTACATTTTGATTCGTTTCGAGCAGGCGCACCGTATGGAAGATGATATCATCAAAGTCCATTGCGTTGGCTTGGCGCAATATCTTTTGATACAGCGTATATGCCTGCGCAATTTGCCGGTCTTTTTGGTCGTTGCCGAATTCACGGACATAGTTTTCGGGACCGATCATCTGGTCTTTCGCGCGGCTGACCGCGTGGAGTATCTGCCTGTGGGGCAGGTATTTTTCATCCATATGCAGCCTGCGCTGCACTTCCTTCATTACGCGTCGGCTGTCGTCTGTATCATAGATCGCAAAATGACCGTCAAAGCCTTCTAAGCCGCCGTCGTGCCTGCGCAATATGTTTGCGCAAATTGAGTGAAACGTACCTGACCAAACGCCGTCGTACGTCTGCCCTAAAAGCGTTTGTATGCGTTCCTTCATCTCGTTCGCGGCTTTGTTTGTAAAGGTGATCGCCAGCACATTCCAGGGCTTGGGCGCGTGCCAGGGGAGGAGCTCGCGCACGCGTTCTTTCGCGGCTT
>JAVBSB010000021.1:0-9141 GCA_031547365.1 Oscillospiraceae bacterium
TGGATATTAAATTATGTAGAACAAAGCGACGGTCTGGAGGGCAGCCGCGCCGCGTTGCGTGTACAAAACCGCACGGTATCGCTGTCGCGCCAAGGCAACTGTCCCCTCGAAATTACCCTTGAGCAGGGCGTGCGCCACAATTGCTATTACAACACACCCGCCGGTATGATGCACCTGGGTGTCTATGCGCGCTCGGTCGAATCCAATATGAGCAGTCTCGGCGGCAAAATTAAGCTTGCTTATACCCTCGATTTTTGCGCCGACCTGATGTCCAGCAACCAGATGGAAATCCGGGTACAGACTAGATCTTAGATTCAGAAGGCAGACGTATATTATAGAAGACCTTTTTAGGAGGTAATATGTCCCAGTTAGTACAACGGGCACAAGAGCAGATCAGGCAGGCAATAGAAGCAGCGGCGCAGCGCGCGGCGCAGGCAGGCGAGCTGCCGCAGACACCAACGGGCGCGTTTAGCATGGAGGTGCCTGCTGATCGCCGCAATGGGGACTTGTCCTCAAACGCAGCAATGGCGTGGACGCGTGAATTGCGTCAGCCACCGCGTAAAACAGCCGAAGCGCTTGCGCGGCATATTGATTTAACAGGTACCTATTCCCTGCGGTGTGAGGCTGCGGGGGCGGGTTTTCTTAACTTTTATTACGGCGATTCTTATTATGCGGATATCGTCGCCGACGTGCTGGACAAAGGGGACCAATATGGTCGCAGTACCATCGGAGCAGGGCAGCGCGTACTGGTGGAATTCGTTTCTGCCAACCCGACCGGTCCCATGCACATGGGCAACGCGCGCGGCGGCGCATTGGGCGATTGCCTGGCGACCGTGCTCGAAGCTGTCGGTTATGAAGTAGAACGCGAATTTTATGTCAACGACGGCGGGAATCAAATTGAAAAATTTGGTCTGAGCCTTGATATTCGCTATCGCCAGCACTTTGGCGATGTAGTTGAACTGCCTGAGGACGCCTATTATGGAGCGGATATTACGCAGCGCGCGCAGGATTTTGCCGCTGTGTATGGCGATTCTTATTTGTCCTGTGATGAAAAAGAGCGCCGCGCCGCGTTGGTTGCCTTTGCGCTGCCGAAAAATGTAGAAGAGATTCATCGCAATTTAGAGCGCTACCGCATCGAATATGACAACTGGTTTTATGAGAGCAGCCTGTACAAAAACGGCGAGGTTGACCGCGTAATCGCTTTGCTGAAAGAAAGCGGCAACACCTATGAGCAGGACGGTGCGCTGTGGTTTAAAGCCACGCAGTTCGGCTGCGACAAGGATTTTGTAATTGTGCGCGCGAACGGTTTCCCGACTTATATTGTGCCTGACATTGCCTATCACTACAACAAGCTGGTGACACGCGGCTTTCACCGCGCAATTGATATCCTCGGCGCAGACCACCACGGCTATACCCTGCGTCTGCACGCGGTTCTCAATGCGCTGAAAATCGGCGAGGGACGGCTTGATTTTGTGCTGATGCAAATGGTGAACCTTATGCGCGGCGGCGAGGCGGTCCGCATGAGCAAACGTACCGGAAAGTCGCTCACGCTGGAGGATTTGCTCGACGAAATCCCGATAGATGCGCTGCGTTTTATGTTTAATATGCGTGATCCGGGCGCGCCGATGGATTTTGATCTCGACCTTGCTATCGAAAAATCGTCACAAAACCCGGTGTATTATTGCCAATATGCACATGCGCGGATTTGCAGCCTGTTTGCTCGCCTGGCAGAGGATGGCATCGCGCGGCGCAGCTGTTCAAGCGAAGAATTGGCTTTATTGCGCGCTCCCGAAGAACGTGAGCTGATTACGCTGCTTGCGGCGCTGACAGGCGAAATCGCAGAAGCTGCCCGTTGCTACGACCCTGCGCGAGTAACGCGATACTGCACGGAGCTTGCGGGACAATTCCACAGGTTTTATAATGTCTGCCGCGTCAAGGGTGAGGCTGAACCGCTTATGCAGGCGAGGCTGTCGCTGTGCGCCTGCGTACGCGATGTGCTGCGCAATTTAATGCAAATGTTCAAAATAGATGTACCGGAAAAAATGTAGCGTATAGCACAATCTCCTGCTTCAGCTGAAGCAGGAGATTTGTTGTTTTGCATCTTAAAAATCCAATAAGCCAATATAACTGCTCTGCTCCAACGCGAACAGAAACAGATAAAGCCGCGGACCTCTGTCCGCTCCAATCAGCAGACGGTAGACATTTTTGAAAAATCCGGCCTGACAGCGCTTTAAGTCGGCGGGCGAAAGCGTCCCCCGCGCATTTGCGGGAATGGCATACAGCGCAGCTTGCAGCTCGTCCAGGCTATAGGACTGCTCTTTCAAATAGCTGTACAGCAAGCGAATTTCCGCTTGTTCTTCTTTTGATAAAGCCGCAAAATAGCTGTTGTCGCGGCTGTTAAGCAGATGGTAAATGCTCTCCGGCGAACATTGATACAGCCAGTATTTTGCAAGTCCCACGCGTTCATCAAAATCCTCACAGGTAAAGGGAGCGCCGATTTTATCGAAGATGGTCTCGAGCATAGCGGGTTCAAATTCGACGATGGAGCCGAAGCTTACCAGCTGCGCCATGGGTACGGTTTTAACGCTGCGCCCCGGAATTGTGCTCAAGCGCATGACTTCTTGCATGAGCTCGTCCGCGCGCCCCTCGCGCACCGCTGTCAGCGACTTATCGAACTCAAAATATTGCCGCAGAATCTCGTCGTCAAAGCAGAAATTGAAGGCCTTCATGGGGTCTGTTTTTGCGTAGAGCCATAGAATTACCTCAGGCTGATAGAGTTGGAACAGTGCGCCGGGTGTAAGATTCAGCCCTGTGGAGCCGCTCATTTTGCCGGTTGCGCCCTTTATGCCGATGAATTCATAGCCCTGAAATACGGGCGGACGGAAGCCGTAAATCTGTTCAGAAATAATCTTACTGGTCTGAAAGCTGCCGGTGGGGCTTGCGTGGTCCTTGCCGCCCGGTTCAAAATCGACCTGCTCCACCATCCAGCGCATAGGCCAGTCAGTCTTCCAGCTCAGCTTGCAGTTGTGGTCGGTTCGGAAGTCGATCGCCCCTGTAAAGCCACAATCGCAGGTGTAATCAGCAGAATAATTGACCTGGTCATACGCGGTGATGGTTGTGGTGTCGCGCCCGCATTTTGGGCAATAAATGCTGACCGGGTAGTAGGCCTCGCGCTCGCCCTCGGTCTGTTCCTGCGTGCGAAAGCTATCGAGAATGTCGAAGATTTCACCGCGCTTGTCCAGCGCAGTCAGCACGTGCGGCGCATAGCGCCCCGAGCGGTACTCGGAGGCTTGATAATGGAAATCAGCCTCTATGCCAAACGTTGCCAGCGCCTGCTCAAACTCGTTCTCGAAATGTGCGGCATAGGAATTATGGCAGCCAAAGGGATCCGGCACGTCCGCCAAGGGCATGCCGATGTATTGCGCAAAATCGCTGCGCAGCTCCGCCACGTTTGCGGGGACTTTGCGCAGGCGGTCAAATTCATCCCACGAAAAAAGCAGCGTAGCCTGCTTCCCGCGCTCGCGCAGCGCCAGGCACACAAACCAGCTGGTCACCACGTCCCGAAAATTCCCGATGTGTACCGATCCCGACGGGCTGATCCCTGCCGCGCACACATAGGACGCCTTGTCCTCCCGCGCGATGATTTCATTTGCTATGCGCTGTGCCCAATGCATAACCCGACCTCCGATTTCAAATTTCAGACAGCAGATGTTAGATTCCAAGTGTTTATTTAAACAAGCTGTCCTGCAGCTCAAATATTTCTTTTCGGCGCTGTGCTTCTGCGCCGGTGTCGATGCTCCAAACGCCTTCAGTATTTATTAAAACGCTTCCCTCATGGATATATTCGGGGAGCTCGCTCAAGTGGATATCCTCAAACACACCGTCTTCGCGTTCGCAGACGGCGAGGACGCCTTCAATGCGGTCGATGATATACTTCATAAAAAACACCTCGCCTGATATCATACCATGGCGCAGAGGAAAAATCAATCTTTTTCTTGACTTTACAGAGGAAAACACATATACTATACACAAGAACGCCAGAACTACAAAGGAGAGCGCCATGCACAGGGTATGCTATTACGCATATACGCAGGCTGTGTCGGGGTACCGATACCGGCTTTCCTGTCATTGTTTCGGCGCGTGAACCCGCCCGAATATCTTTGCCCGAAAGCCGGTGAAAACGAGCTTTCGGGCTGTTTTTATTGACAAACCACCGGCGTTCCACTATAATTAAGTAGATTAAAATGAGGAGTTATTACCATGAATGTATTTCAGGAATTAAAGGCGCGCAATTTGATTGCGCAGTGCACCGATTTTGAACGGGTGGAAGCCCTGCTGACGGGGGAACCCATCAAGTTTTATATCGGCTTTGACCCGACGGCCGACAGCCTGCACATCGGTCACTTTGTGCAGTCGATGGTGATGAGCCACATGCAAAAGGCGGGGCATTTTCCTGTGGCGCTGTTCGGCGGCGCGACCGCAATGATCGGCGACCCGACAGGCAAGACCGACATGCGCCAAATGCTCACGCGCGAAGAGATCGACCACAACATCGCCTGCTTCCGCGAGCAGATGAGCTCTATGGTGGACTTCGGCGAGGGCCGCGCCCTGATGGTGAACAACGCGGATTGGCTGATGGAAAAGAACTACCTGGGCTTTTTGCGGGAGATCGGCGTACATTTTTCCGTCAACCGCATGCTTGCCGCGGAGTGCTACAAAGCCAGGCTCGAGAAAGGCCTCAGCTTCTTCGAAATGAACTACATGATTCTGCAAAGCTATGACTTTTTGCACCTCAACCGCGAACTGGGCGTTGTGCTCGAAATGGGCGGCGACGACCAGTGGAGCAATATGATCGGCGGGGTGGAGCTCTGCCGCCGCGCGGATGGGAAAGAAGTCTATGCTATGACCTCGAACCTGCTGCTGACCAGCGAGGGCAAAAAGATGGGCAAGACCGAAAAGGGCGCTGTCTGGCTCAACCCGGAGCGCATGAGTCCATACGATTTTTATCAGTATTTTCGTAATGTGGGCGACGCAGACGTGATCAATACGATGAAAATGCTTACTTTTATGCCGCTGGATGAGATTGCGGAATATGCTACCCTGCGCGACAGCGCGATCAACGAGGCCAAAGAAAAGCTTGCCTTTGAGGTGACGAAGCTCATCCATGGGCAGGAGGAGGCGGAAAAAGCCAAAGCCGCCGCCAAAGCCTTGTTCGCGGGCGCGGGGGAAGGCGGCAGCATTCCTGCGGTTACACTGAATGAAGCCGACTTCACTGACGGACAAATTGATATCCTTGGCGCGCTGGTGCTGGCGAACCTCGCGAAATCACGCGGGGAAGCAAGGCGGTTGGTGGATCAGGGCGGCGTATTCGCGGACGACAAAAAGGTCGACTCGATTGCTTTCGCCATCACGCAGGAGCAGCTGCATCAGACACCTGTGATGCTGCGAAAGGGCAAGAAGGGCTTCTGTCAATTGATAATTGAAAATTGAGAATTGATAATTATGAATCAAGAAGGAAGGAGCGCATATGGGCATAGTAGATACACTTGCTATTAAGAATTTCGTTGCCTGTGCGGACAACGGCTGGCAGCAGGGCTGGCACGAACGCAACGGCGGTAACCTGAGCTATCGTATGACGGCGCAGGAAGTTGCAAATTGTCGCGCTTGGTTTGACGAGAGCGGTGCATGGATTCCATTGGGTGTTGCCGCGCCGAACCTGGCAGGGGAGTGCTTTGTTGTGACGGGTACGAACCGCTATTTCCAGAATATCAAAGCGCAGCCGGAAGAAAATATCGGCATTGCGCAGTTGAACGGCGCGGGCGACGCATATCGTATCGTATGGGGGCTGACAGCCGGACACAAACCGACCAGCGAATTCCCGACACATGTTATGAACCATTCCGTACGGGCGGCTGCGACGAACGGAGCTTCGCGGGTGATTTATCACGCGCACCCGGTGGATGTAATCGCGCTGACTTTTGTGCTGCCGGTGACGTCGAAGGCGTTTAGCCGCGCGTTTTGGCAGGCGATGACCGAATGCGTGGTGATTTTCCCTGAGGGCGTTGGCGTTGTCCCCTGGATGGTCTGTGGCGGTACGGAGATCGCGCTGGCAACCTGCAAAGAGATGGAGCGCTTTGCGGCAGTGATTTGGGGGCAGCATGGTATTTTCTGCGCGGGCGAGGACTTTGACAGCACCTTTGGTATGATGCATGCGATTGACAAGGCTGCGAAGATTCTGCTCAAGGTAATGGCGACCGGGCTGCCGGTGCTGCAAACCATTACAGACGACAATCTTCGTGACATAGGGAAAGCCTTCGGTCTGCGGATCAACGAGGAGTTTTTGGATGGCTCTGCTGTATTTTGCTGAAATTGAACGTCCGGCTGACCGGCGTGCTGCGCGGGAAGCCGAGCATTGTGCAGGCAGGTGGCTGTTATGCAAAGTGCTCGGCTGCGAGGCATCGAAGGTGCGGCTGCGGGCGGACGGGAAGCCGTATTTGCCTGACGGACCGTGGTTCAGCATCAGTCACTGCGAGGGTTACGGTGCGCGTGCGGGCTATAGCTTGATTTTACTTGCGGTGAGTGAGCTGGGTGAAATCGGCTGCGACGCGGAGCATAGCGAACGCCCGCTACGCAACGCCAAAGCGCTGCGGCGCAAAATCGCTCAGCCCGGCGAGGAAACAGTACCTTTGTTACAGCTCTGGGTGACAAAAGAGGCGATATACAAGGCGGACGGCACCGGGACTATATCAATAACGATGCTGAACAAATATCTTGTGGCGGTGTGCTGCTGTGCGCAGGAAAGCCTGGAATTACCCGCAATCGCAATGACACTATAAAAACCCTTGAGGTGATTTATGCTGAACCGATATATGCGTACCTGGGCGGAAATTTCACTGGATGCGATCGAAGCAAATGTGAGCGCTGCGCGGGCAAAGCTTGCCCCCGGCGTAAAGCTGATGTGCGTGATTAAAGCTGACGGCTATGGCCACGGGGCGCTGCCGCTGGCTCGCTTTTTAGACGATAAATGCGAATGCTATGCGGTCTCGGTTTTGGAGGAGGCGCTGACCCTGCGCGCCGAAGGAATAAAAAAACCAATGCTGTTGTTGTGTTATACGTCGCCGAGCCAGTACGATACCCTGTTGACCGCTGATGTAATGCAGACAATCTATACGGTTCAGCAGGCGCAGGCGCTTTCTTGCGCGGCGGAACGGCGCGGGCTGCGGGCTAAAATTCATCTGGCAGTAGATACGGGAATGAACCGCATCGGTTTTGCGGATACGGAAGCTTCAGTTGTGGAAATCGCAGGCATTGCGGCGCTGAAAGGCGTTGAAATCGAGGGGATTTTTACCCACTTTGCTAAAGCGGACGAGGCGGATCAATCCAGCGCGCGGGAGCAATATGCGCGGTTTGGAGCATTTTTAAAAAAGCTTTCGGCCGCAGGGGTGCATATCCCGGTGAAGCATGTCTGCAACAGCGCGGCGATGATGGACCTCGGTGATGATTTTCCGGGTTCGCAGCAGGACGAAATTGAAGGGGCAGGGGACTTGGTGCGCTTTGGCATTGCGCTTTATGGTCATTACCCGTCGGAGGAAATGGATCAGACCAGTCTGGCACTGCGCCCTGCGATGTGTTGGAAAACGCATGTGGTTTTCGTCAAAACCGTGCCGACGGGAACGGGGATCAGCTACGGACATACCTTCATTACCCGGCGCGAGACTGTGGTGGCAACCCTGCCTGTGGGGTATGCAGACGGCTACCCGCGCGCTCTCTCAAATCAGGGGCGTGTGATTATCCGCGGGGCATATGCACCCATCATCGGGCGCGTGTGTATGGATCAGTGCATGGTGGACGTCACGGATATCCCCGGGGTTTGTATGGAGGACGAGGTGATCCTTGTCGGCGAGGACGGTGGCTGCAGCGTGACCATGGAGGAAATCGGCGCGATGAGCGCAAGCTTTAATTACGAAACAGCCTGCCGTGTCAGTCAACGTGTGCCGCGGGTTTTTTTCTACCATGGAGAAGTAGTCGATATACAATCGGTTCTAACAACGGAATCTGTTTTTCTTGCAAAGCGGAATGTTTTGTGATACAATGTAAAATGTGAGAGAGTTCGATGTCTCGCTAAGATTATAAGGAGGTAGTATCATGGCAAGAAAAGGGAATGTCTCGCAATTTAAAAGCAACGCTCCAAAGGTTATTGCTGCTTTGATTGCGGTTGCGGTTGTGATCTTATTGGCAACAAGTTTGGCATTTGTGCCTGTGGGCGCAACGGGCGTTGTAAAAACCTTTGGCGCGCCGACGGGTAAAACGCTGACCAATGGTTTGCACTTTAAGGCTCCTATTATCCAGAGCGTAGAAAATGTCGACAATAAAATCATGAAACTACAGGTGGATGCCAGCGCGGTTTCAAAAGATTTGCAGGCGGTCAGTTCTGTTATCGCTGTAAACTATAAAGTGAATCCGGCCGCATCCGTTGACCTTGTGCGTAACATAGGCGCGAAGCTTTATGAGGATAAGCTGCTCTTTCCTGCTGTGCAGGAGTCCGTAAAATCCGTGACGGCGAAGTATACCGCCGAAGGGTTGATCATTGAGCGCGCAAAGGTCGGCGCGGAAATTTCTGCGGGGCTGGAAGAAAAGGTTTCTCCCTATGGCATAATTGTCATGGAGTTTAACATCGTGAACTTTGACTTTAGTGAGGCGTTTAACCGCGCGATTGAAGAAAAACAGGTTGCGCAGCAGGAGCTGATTCGCGTGCGAACCGAGCAGGAGCAGTTGGTAGTTAAAGCGGAAGCCGCCGCAAAAGCGGCAGAAGCCAACGCCCGCGCGATACTTGTGGAAGCAAAAGCGCAGGCTGAAGCCAACGCGAAAATCGCTGCGTCATTGACTGCGAACCTTGTGGAATATGAGAAGGTCCAGAAGTGGGACGGTAAAATGCCGCAGGTCAGCGGCGGGAGCGCCATTGTGGACTTCAGGAGCACGCCGTAATCGGACCATTAAGAAAAGGAGAGGAGTTAGGGGTGACCCTAACTTCTTTTTTTATTAAAAACAACACCTCCCGTTAAGGGAGGTGTTTTAGAGAGGAGACCGAAAGGTATTGCAGAAGTCTTACTCACCTTCCGATAAAAACACACTTTCGGTGAT
>JAVBSB010000104.1:0-2534 GCA_031547365.1 Oscillospiraceae bacterium
CCGCCAGCGCTTGCCCAACCACAGGAAGATGCCGCTTTGGGGCGTGAAGTGCTGGTCGACCGCTTTGACCGGCAGCCGTTTGCTTTTGTGCATACCTATGGCTGCCAGGGCAACGAGGCCGACGGCGAACGCATGCAGGGCATGCTGGCGGAGATGGGCTTCGGCTTTTGTGATGACCCTGCGCAGGCTGATTTTGTGCTGCTGAATACCTGCGCGATCCGCGAGCATGCGGAGGACCGTGTGTTTGGAAACGTAGGGCGGCTGAAAACCCGGCGGCAAAACAATAAAACCATGCGCATCGCTTTATGCGGCTGTATGGTGCAGCAGGCGCACGTTGCGGACAAGCTGCGCGCGCACTATCCGTTCGTTGATTTAATTTTCGGCACACATGCGGTCTATCGTATGCCGGAGCTGCTATATCGCTTGTACAGCACAGGTCGGCGCGTAACGGACATCACGGAAGAGCCCGGCGCAATCGCCGAAGGGCTGCCTGTGCGGCGCGAAAGCGGGTTTAAAGCATGGCTGCCGGTGATGTATGGCTGCAATAATTTTTGCAGCTATTGCGTGGTGCCTCTTGTGCGCGGGCGCGAGCGCTCACGCGAGCCGCAAGCGGTATTGCAGGAGGCAAAAGAGCTGATTGCCGCAGGGTACAAGGAGATCACGCTGCTGGGGCAGAACGTCAATTCCTACTGCGCAGACGGTTACGATTTTCCGCGTCTTCTGCGTGAGCTGGATGCGCTTGAGGGGGACTATTGGCTGCGGTTTATGACCTCGCACCCGAAGGATTGCAGCAAAGGCTTGCTTGATACCATGGCTGCCGGGCGGCACATTGCGCGGCATTTGCACCTGCCTGCGCAGTGCGGCAGCGACCGCGTGCTGCGCGAAATGAATCGGCGTTATACCGCCGCGGAATACCTTGAGGTGGCGCGCTATGCCCGTGAGGTGATGCCTGATCTTTCGCTGACCGGCGACATCATTGTGGGTTTCCCCGGGGAAACCTATGAGGAATTCCGCGAAACCCTGGCGCTGGTGGAGCAGGCGCAATTTAATTCGTTGTTTACGTTCATCTATTCCGCGCGGGAGGGGACACGCGCCGCAACGCTGCCCGACCTTGTTCCGCACGCGGAAAAAGTGCGCTGGTTTCAGGAGCTGACCGCCCTGCAGGAGCGCGTCGCCGCGCAACACTGCGCCGGTCTTTTGGGGAAAACCGTACGGGTGCTCTGCGAGGATACCGGAAAACGGTATGCGCTGGCAGGCCGCAGCGGCGGCAACCAGATCGTCGAATTTGACGGACCGCAGGACTGCATCGGGCAATTTGTTACGGTTAAAATTACAAAAGTAAGCAGTTGGCTGTTGGATGGTCAAATGAAATAATAAACGAAAATGCAGAATGCAGAAATAAGGAGAATAACGATTTTATGCAAGACATCAGGAAATTGACACGCGCACTGGGCGCGCAGCTGCAGACAACACCCGAATACACGCGGTTTATCGCGGCGCAGCAGGCAAATGAAGCCGACGAAGGCCTCAATGCGCAGATGCAGCAGCTGGAGCTGATTCGCCTGCAATATAAGCATGAAGCAACCAAAGAAAGCGCCGACGAAGCCCTTATGGAGGACTTTGACAGGCAATTCCAGACGCTTTATAATGAAATTATGGAAAACCCGAATATGGAAAAATACCGCGAAGCGACGAATTCCCTCAGCGAATTGCTGAAGTGGATAACCTCGGTGCTTCAGGGCTGCGCGCAGGGCGAAGACCCCGCAAGCTTTGAGCCGGAGCCGAGCTGCGGCGGCGATTGCGGCGGCTGCGCAGGCTGCGGTTAATCATAATAGTAATTATTACTAATAGTGATGGGGTGCGGTATGGATGAGCAGATGACCCCTATGATGCGGCAATACTGGGAAATAAAAGAGCAATACGTCGATATGATTCTTATGTACCGCCTTGGCGATTTTTATGAGATGTTCTTCGACGATGCGCTGCTGGTGTCCCGTGAGCTGGATTTGGTTCTTACGGGGCGCGACTGCGGCTTACCGGAGCGCGCGCCGATGTGCGGCGTGCCGTTTCATTCGGCGGACAGCTATATAGCGCGGCTGGTACAAAAGGGCTATAAGCTCGCGATCTGCGAGCAGATGGAGGATCCCGCGCTGGCAAAGGGCTTGGTTAAGCGCGAGGTTGTCCGCGTAATATCGCCGGGTACAGTCATCGAAAACGAGATGCTTGACGAGGCAAAAAACAACTATCTTTGCTGCGTTCTGCTTGAGTCGGGCGGCGCGGGGCTTTGCTTTTGTGATATTTCTACAGGCGCGGCGGAGGTGACGCAGCTCACCGGCCGCGATTTACCCGGGAAAATCATCAATGAGCTCGCGAAATATCTGCCGACCGAAATACGGATGAACTCCGAAGCGGCGCAGAATAAACGCCTGCTGGACTATTTCAATCAGCGCGCAGCCGTGCAGGATGTCTGTGAGGACGCGGAGTTTGCGTACGACCTTTGTGCTACGGAGGTTCTGCGCCATTTTTCAAAGGGC
>JAVBSB010000178.1:0-3760 GCA_031547365.1 Oscillospiraceae bacterium
ATGGATGCGCTTGATTTTGTTTATCCCGCAACGCCGTCCACCCCACTCACGCGGTTTGTGCCGCGTATTTCTAACACCACTTTTTCGGGAAGACAGACCGCAGCTTCGCCCGGCTTTGAAAGCCAGCCCGCGTGTACGCAGAGCTGATCTCTGCAGGGGGAGGCTGCAATACGCGCCTGCCCGCTATGAATTTCGAAAACCACACCGGACACGGGCTCAAGCTTTAAATCATTGTCCAGCGTAAGGGTTTGGCTTTTCCCCTGCGCGGTGAGTACAGCCACAGGCTGCCCCGCAGGCAACCCCCGCAGCAGCAATAAACCGCCTGCAACCGCCAACAGCGCCAGCGCCGCCCAGATATCGCCGCGTTTCATGCTTCACTCCAATGATATGTAGGATGTTCAATTATAAAATATTTTTTTACGTACCCTGCAGCGCGCACCGTGCCGTCCTCATAAAGAAACAGCGCGTCGCAGTCGTACTGCTCCAGCACGGGCAGCGATTTTTCATAGCCCAGCACAAAGCACGCGGTAGAAAGCATGTCGCCCAATGCGCCGAGTTCGCCCGCGCGGTTGCCGCTGATGACCGTGACGCTGATCAAGCCGTCCGTTTCGGCAGGATAACCTGTCTTGGGGTCAAGAATATGGTGGTAGCGTTTGCCGTCCTGCTCGAAATATTTTTCGTAGCTGCCGGAGGTTGAAATGAAGTACGTGCCTTTAAGCGTAAAAATCCCAATGGTATCGTTTGACCCGCCTTTTGGGTCACGCAAAGCGATTTTAAAGGGCTGCCCAAATGGCTTCGTGCCGCAGGTGAGTATGTTTCCGCCCAGGTTGATGATTGCAGACTTGCCTCGCAATATAAAGCCCGCCAGATCGCAGGCCGCGCCTTTGCCGTAGCCGCCGAGGTCAATCTCGCGTTTTTGCAGGGCTTGACTGATTTCTTTCTGCGTTGGCACACGTGGCGGCGTGCCGTCGTCGTTGTCGATATTCCATAGCTTCACCACAGCGCCCAGGTAGGGGTCAAACGCGCCGCCGGTGGCTTCCATGACTTCGAGCGCCTGCGGGGGCGCTTCTGTTTTAGATAACAACCGCTGTTCAAGCAGCCTAATATCCTCAGCAACTATGTTGTAAGTCGCCGCGTTTTTATCGGTAAGGGGTTCCCAAATGGTCTGCGTCAGCACGCTGCCCATCGCAAAATCAGTGGTGATCTGTTTATATGGAAGAAACATATAAGCAGACAGCGCCACCAGCGCAACCGCGAAGACAGACAGGGCAAAAAACAAAATTCGTCGTTTCATAACTACCCATAAATATAATCTTGGGGACGGCAGTAAAGCCATCCCACAAAATTATTGAATTACTGATATTTCGGTCGGGGGGTGTAGCTTGTATGCAGCAGCTCATGGGACTTGTGACCACCCGGCTCGCCCAAAAATTCGCTGTAAAGCATTTTAATAACAGGGCTTTCGTGGCTCTTGCGCAGGGGCATGTTCTTATCGGTTTCGTAGAGGGTTCTTGCGCGCTCCGCTTTCAGGTCGCGGAAGTTATGCACAACAGCGTGCTGAATCGGCTGTCCGCCACCGTTTACGCAGCCGCCGGGACAGCCCATAATCTCCACAAAATGCCAGTCCGCCTCGCCCGAGCGGATTTTATCCATAATAATTTTTGCATATTTTGTGCCGTGCGCAACGGCAACCTTAAGCTTGATCTCGCCGACCTGGTATTCCGCTTCCTTAATGCCTTCGGTGCCGCGCACTTCTTTAAAGTCAAGGTTTTTCAATTCCTCGCCCGTAACGGTTTCAACCGCAGTGCGCAGAGCTGCCTCCATCACGCCGCCGGTCGCCCCAAAGATCATGCCCGCGCCGCTGCTTTCGCCCAGCGGATTATCGTATTCTTCGTCGGGCAGGTTGCGGAAGTAAATGCCCGCGCTGTCGATCATGCGCGCAAGCTCCCGCGTTGTGAGGGAGACGTCTACGTCCGGCAGACCCTCGACCGCGTGCTGGTTGTCGCGCTTGTTCTCAAACTTTTTCGCTGTGCAGGGCATAATGCCTACAACAAACAGGTCTTTCGGATTTATGCCCATCTTTTGCGCATACCAGCTTTTTAGAATTGCGCCCTGCATCTGCTGCGGGGATTTACAGGTGCTCAGGTGTCCCAATAGGTCAGGGTAGTAGTGCTCGCAATACTTAACCCAGCCGGGGGAGCAGGAGGTGATCATGGGCAGGGTTCCGCCGCCCTGCAGGCGCTGAATGAACTCGGTTGCCTCCTCCATAATGGTTAAATCCGCTCCGACATCCGTATCAAACACCTTTTGGAAGCCCAGGCGGCGCAACGCGGCAACCATTTTGCCCTGCACGTTTTCGCCTATGTGCATGCCGAAGCACTCACCCAGTGTAACGCGGATAGAGGGCGCCGTGTGTACCACGCAGAACTTGTTCGGGTCATTGATGGCGGCGAGCACCTCGCCGCTCTGGTCCTTTTCGACAATCGCGCCCGTGGGGCAATTAACGATGCATTGCCCGCAGGAGATACAACTGACATGCGCCAGGTCCTTGTCAAAGGGAGAGCTGATGTGGGTATCGAACCCGCGCGCGTTGGCCCCGATGACAGAGATGCACTGGTTGTCGCAGGCTGCCATGCAACGGCGGCAAAGAATGCATTTATTGTTGTCGCGCACCATATGCGCCGCGGAGTCGTCAAACTCATACTTCGGGTTTTCGCCCGCATAATAATCCGGATCGTCTACGCCGAATTCCTTGCACAGCTTTTGCAGCTCACAGGTTCCGCTGCGCACACAGGAAACGCAGTTTTTGTCGTGGGTCGAAAGAATCAGCTCGAGCGTGAGCTTGCGGCTCTTGCGGACTTTTTCGGTGTTCGTAAACACCTCCATGCCCTCTGTCACAGGGAACACGCAGGCAGTCACAAGACTTTTTGCGCCCTTGACCTCCACTACACAGATGCGGCAGGCGCCGATTTCGTTGATTTCTTTTAAATAGCACAGGGTTGGAATTTCGATTGCGATGGCGCGCGCGGCCTCCAGGATCGTGCTCCCGGCAGGAACGCTGACAGCCATGCCATTGATCTTTAAGTTAACCATATCAGCCATGAAAACACGTCCTTTCTATCGTTTAATAATGGCACTGAAGCGGCAGGCGTTTTTACATGCGCCGCAGTGGATGCACTTGGATTGGTCGATCATGTGCGGCATACGCAGCTCGCCGGAAATCGCGCCCGTGGGGCATACGCGCTTGCAGGCCAGGCAGCCTTTGCACTTTTCGGGGTTGATATAGTAGCGCAGCAGAGCCTTGCACACGCCGCCGGGACAACGTTTTTCGACCACGTGCGCCTTATATTCGGCGCGGAAATGCTTCAAAGTAGAAAGGACGGGATTCGGGGCGCTTTGCCCCAGTCCGCAGAGGCTATTTTCTTTAATATGATTTGCAAGCTCCTCCAGTTTATCCAAATCCGCCATGGTGGCTTCGCCCTGTGTGATTTTATCCAGCAGCTCCATCATGCGCTTGGTACCGATGCGGCAGGGATTGCACTTGCCGCAGCTTTCGTCGACGGTAAAGTCGAGGAAGAAGCGCGCAATGTCGACCATGCAGTTATCCTCGTCCATGACGATAAGCCCGCCGGAGCCCATCATGGAGCCGATGGCGACCAGGTTGTCATAGTCGATGGGCGTATCAATGAGCGATTCGGGGATACACCCGCCGGAAGGTCCGCCGGTCTGTGCCGCTTTGAATTTCTTTTTGTCGGGGATA
>JAVBSB010000121.1:0-3694 GCA_031547365.1 Oscillospiraceae bacterium
CACGAGCTTTTCCGCCGCGGCGCGCGCCTGCTGATATTCACTCCAACTTAGCGGTCCGCTTTTTGTCCCGCCAATGTATTGCTTCGGCACCGTATTCGCCGCGATTGTGGTGGTGGTGGTCTTTTTGGCTGTCGTAGCTGCTTTTTTCGTCGTGGTTGCAGCCTTCTTCGGGGTAGAGGCGCTTTTCGTGGTTGTGGCAACCGCGTTCTTCGTGGGTGTGGCCGGTTTTAAGCAAGAAAACCCACTGTAGATGAAGCACAGCTTCTTCGTGGTCGTGACCGGTTTATTGGTCGAGCTGGCGCATTTATTTGTTGTGTCGCCTTTTTTCGTGGTTGCGCCCCTCTTTGTGGTAGCGCATTTTTTTGTGGTTGCTGCTGCGGCTGCGATTGCAGCCGTTTCAGCTGTCACTTCGACAATGCGGGTGGATTCAACGGCAAGCGCTGCTGTTTTGTCCATGTCTAATTTTACGCAGAACGCAACCGCAAAAACCATTAAGCCGGCAAGGAGCCCCGCGGAGATTTTACGCATGTCATTTCCTCCCTGTAATTGCTTTGGATAGAGTATGATTATATCCGCACGCCCAGCGCATAGCCGCTGCGCGTTGCGCCAAACACAGTTCCGCCTGCAAAGCTGTCGCCGATGTTATGCACGGGCGTTGTCGGGAACGCCTTTTGCAGATCAAGGAACAGCGCCTCGTTCGATTTTCCGCCCACGGCAAGCACAACGGCGTCTGCGTCCAATGCCACCTCTTTATAGTCCTCTTTGAGCTTCGGCGCCAGCGGATTGAGTACGTTTTCGGGCAGAATCGGTGTCCAGCTGACATAGGGGTCCGGCACGGATTTTGACAGATTTTGCTTAACTGTAACGCCTGTAAGACCGTATGAAAGCAGCTGCGTGCAATTAAGCAGCTTCACGCCCGCGTCATAGAGATACTTCAGCAGGTAGCCTCTGTTCGCGGTGCAGGCGCCTTTCATAAATTCGGGCTGCATCTCCACCACGGTGACGGTCTTGCCCTTTTCTTTTGCGAGATAATACGCCGTTTCGCAGCCCACAGTGCCGCCGCCTATAACAACCACGTTCTTTGCGCCTTCAAGCAGCGCGGGATTATCCAGCACCTCCACCGCCTGCACAGGGTTTGCCTGCTCCCAGCCCGGCAGCTTCAGCGCAATATCCGTTGTCCCAGCCGCCACGACGATCTGGTCAAAGCCCTTGAGCTTTTCTGCGTCTGCCCTGGTGTTCAGCTTAATTTTCAGGTCATATTCCTTCGCGGATTCTTCCGCCCAGTACCGCAGATACTTCAGGTAATTCGCAAAATCCAGCTTGATTCCCGGCACGCTGCCTGCTGCCACGCGCCCGCCCAGCTCGCTTTCCTGCTCAAACAGCGTCACGCAGTGACCGCGCTTCGCCGCTGTTATCGCGCACATAATACCCGCAGGTCCGCCGCCAATGACTGCTATCTTCTGTTTTTTCTCCGCCGCAGCAGGTACCGCGGGGAAAATCTCCTCAAAGGCGGTGCGGGGGTTTACGGCGCATTGCGGGTGTCCGCCCTCGACGAATTCGTTAATGCAGCCCTCCTGGCAGCCAATGCAGGGTATAATCTCATCGACTTTACCCATGCGCACCTTATTCGGCCATTCCGGGTCGGCAAGCAACGGACGCCCCAGCATCACCATGTCGCAGCGGTTGCTGCGCAGAGCGCTTTCCGCCAGGTCCGGATACCCAAGCTTACCCACCGCCACCACAGGCACGGGCAGCCCGGCGTTAGACAATATATTCTCTTTTGCAAAGTAATCTTTCGCCATTTGCGCGATGTCAAGGTAGCATCCGGGCGGCATGCCCTCCGGCGGATGGCAAAGCCACCAGTTGTCGTAACTGCCAAGGTCCACGTCGATCACATCCACGCCCGCGCGCACCAGATTTTTCAGGTAATCGAGCGTCTGCTCCATCGTGCGTCCGTTGGTAAACTTCTTCATATGGTTCTGGTTCATGCGCTCGCCGTAGGTTTCGTTAAGCGCCAGCGACATATCGATGCGGAACATGATGGGATACTCCTTGCCCACGCGCTCGCGTATGTACTCCACCATTTCGATGCCAAAGCGCTGCCAGTCTGCATAACGCCCCAGCTTGCGGCGGTTGAAGGCTGTGTTCTGAATCTGCTCAATAAGATAGCCTTCATGCCCATGCAAATAAACGCCGTCAAGCCCTGCGGTTTTTGCGTCCGCAGCCGCCTGACCGATCGCTTTGACAATGCCGCGGATTTTACCGTCGGTCAGCGGCATGCAGGGGATATTCGGCATGTAAAAATTCGGATTCATCGACGCGGAACAGGGGAACTGAAACTTATTAAGCAGGCACTGCGGATTGCCCACGCGGCCAAGCCCCGCCGAAAGCTGCACAAACACGCGCGCGCCATAGCTGTTACAGCGCTGCGCCAGATCGCGCCAGCCGGCAAACACCGTGCGGCTGCGGTCAAGCCGCGGAAAATAGCTTAAGCTGCCCAGCTCTGTCAGCGAGTGATCAATGTGGTGCGTCACCGGCACAAGCCCTGTCGTAATTAAGCCGACGCCGCCCTTTGCGCGCTCGGTAAAATACGCCAGCATTTTCTCGTTGGGTCGCCCGGTCTCCTCGCACATGGAGATGTTGCCGATGGGCGCCATCACCAGACGGTTTTTCAGGTTCAGTTTATTGATTCTGATCGGCTCAAACATCGCCTCGTACGGATAAAGCGTCTGTGTCATTTTTCCGTCCTGCGCTGTTTTTCCGTCGTTAAACCAGTCTCCGAACCATTGCGTCATTTCCATCAATTTTGGATCTTGATACATGGATTTACCTCCCTGCGTTTTTGTTCTTAAACATTATACCTTTTTGTCGGCAATAAGGCAAGCGTTTGTTGGTTGATTTTTTTACAAAGGCATGTTATACTGTGTAAAATTCCACCGAGCAGGAGATTTATTTATGTCAATTGAAGAAACCGCGCAATTACAGCTTGATTTTGATAAGCTCAACCGCGTCAGCGGACAGGATGTGCTTCCTGTGGCGATACAAAGCGCCGCAACGGGCGAGGTCTTGCTCATTGCCTATACCAACGCCGAAGCCTTCGCTGAAACCCTGCGCACCCGTCAGCTTGTGCTTTGGAGCACCTCGCGCTGTGAATTGTGGTACAAGGGCAGGGGTTCGGGCAACACCTTCGCCGTGCGGGAAATCCGTGTGAACTGCGAACAAAACTCTCTGGTCTATCTCGTAGAACCGCAGGGCGGCGGCATTTGCCATACAAAAAACACCCGCGGCGAAGCGCGCAATTGCTACTACCGCCGCTTAAATATGGACTCGGGTTCGTTAGAATGGGTCGGAGAAGAATAAAAAAAACACGCTTGCAATCGTGAAAGCGCTGTGATATACTTTATCAAACAAGGCATAAAGGGCATGAAAGGATTGTGTTTATGAAAATCTTTAAGTTGGTCGACAAGTTGACTGCCCCTGTCGTTGAGAAAATTCCTGATATTATGGATGGCGTCAACCAGCTCATTGATAAAAAGCGGGAGCACGATACTATAGCGCAAGCAAACGCAGTCGATAATTTAGTGAAATATAAGCAGCTGCTGGACGATGGGGTTATTACCGAGGAGGAATTTGCGAAAAAGAAACAAGAGCTGCTGCGCAGGAAGCTCTTTTAAGACGCGTTACAGGATAAAGA
>JAVBSB010000105.1:0-7708 GCA_031547365.1 Oscillospiraceae bacterium
CTGGAGCTGGACGACGGCCCTGTGCCGGTGAAGCAAGGAGAGCTGGTGATTGTGCCGCGCGGCATGCGCCACCGCCCGGTCTGCACCGGCTTTGTGAAGTGCTTATTGATGGAATTGAGCGGCACACTGAACCCCGAAAATACCGGAGGATCTTATCAAAATAACAAGTAGAAAGATATTCACCAAGATGGACATTAGACAAATCGAAAACCCGGACGAGAAACAAGCCATTACGCTGGCTATTATGCACAGCTTGCCTGCATGGTTCAGTCCGCCGGAAGATATCGACCGCAAGGCTGTGCTGTACCGGGACTTTCCCTTTTTTTCGGCTTACGACGGCGGGCAGGCGGTGGGGTTCCTGGCGCTGAAGCTGCACAACGCCTATACGGGGGATATCCATAGCGTGGGCGTACTGGAGGAATATAACCGGCATGGCGTGGGCACTGCGCTGCTCGCGGCGGCAGAAGACTACCTGCGAGCAAGAGGCTTTGTGTATCTCACGGTGAAAACCCTGGACGCCAGCGCCGACTACCAACCCTATGAGCGCGCGCGCAAATTTTATTTTAAGCAGGGCTTTGTACCCCTGGAGGTTATGACACAATACTGGGACGAGGAAAATCCCTGCTTATTTATGGTGAAAGGTCTAAAAGGTCTATAAGAAAAATCATGAGTCAACCGCTGATTGAATTCCAAAACGTAGCTTTTACCTACACCGGCGACGAAGAAATAATCCCTCTGCCTGCGGTGAAGAACCTTAATTTTACCATCGGGCGGGGCGAATTCGTGGCGCTGGTGGGTCACAACGGCTCGGGGAAATCCACTGTAGCCAAGCTTTGCAACGGCCTGCTGACCCCGCAGGAAGGCATGGTGCTGGCTGGCGGCTTAGATACTTCTGTTGAAGAAAATTTGCTTGACATACGCCGCAGGGTGGGCATGGTGTTCCAGAACCCTGACAATCAAATTATAGCGACCATAGTGGAAGACGACGTAGCCTTCGGTCCCGAAAACCTTTGCGTCCCCCCGCGCGAAATGCGTATGCGCGTAGACGACGCAATGAAAGCCGTTGGAATTTATGAAGAACGCCTGTCGCAGCCGCATAAACTCTCGGGCGGACAAAAACAGCGCGTTGCGATCGCGGGTGTGCTTGCGATGCAGACCGACATGATCGTGCTGGACGAATCCACCGCGATGCTTGACCCGCGCGGGCGGCGCGAGGTGATGGAGACCGTGCTGCGCCTCAACCGCGAACGCGGCATCACGGTGCTGTTCATCACGCATTTTATGGAGGAAGCCGTGCAGGCAGACCGTGTGCTGGTGATGCATGAGGGTGAAATCATGCTGGACGGCGCACCGCGCACAGTGTTTACACAAAGCGAGCCTTTACGCAGCGCCGGTCTTGAGCTGCCCGCAGCTGCGCTGTTTGCAGGCATGCTGCGCGCAGAATTCCCGTCGCTGCCGCAGGGCATTTTAACCGAAGAGGAATGCGCCGCAGCGATATACAATTTACAATTAACAATGAACAATGAACAATTGGGCAGGTATGATGAACAAGCGAAGCGGTACGACGGCAATATTGCCATCGAAACCAGGGGGCTGACGCATCGTTATACGAATTCCGCAAAGAACTCGCAGTCCGCGATTGAGGGTATAGACCTGCGTGTATATGCCGGAGAATTGCTTGCGGTTATCGGACACACGGGTTCCGGAAAGAGCACGCTTGTGCAGCACCTCAACGCGTTGCTGAAACCAACGCAGGGCAGCGTATTTGTTGACGGAAAGGATATATGGAAGGATAAAAAGTCAATCCGACAGGCGCGGTTTTGGGTTGGGCTGTGCTTTCAATACCCCGAATATCAGCTGTTTGAGGAAACTGTCGAGAAAGATATAGCCTTCGGACCGAAGAATATGGGGCTGGAACCCGACGAAATCCAGCGGCGTGTGCTGCGCGCGGCGGAATATGTCGGTCTGCCGCAATCGTGCCTCAAAAAGTCACCGTTTGATCTTTCGGGCGGGGAGCGCAGACGTGCCGCCATAGCCGGTGTAATGGCGATGGAGCCGCAGGCGCTGGTGCTTGACGAGCCTACTGCCGGGCTTGACCCCGCAGGCAAAGAGCAGATTCTCAATATGGTTCTGCGTTACCGGCGCGAAACGGGGCGTACGGTCATAATTGTGTCGCACAATATGGAAGAAGTCGCGCGTATAGCGGAGCATATTTTTGTGATGCACCAGGGTCATGCCGAGCTGCTTGGCACGGCGGCGCAAGTGTTTGCCCGCGCGGACCGTATGCATGCCATCGGGCTTTCCGTTCCTGCCGTCACGCGCATATTTATGCGCCTGCGGGAGCTTGGTCTGCCTGTGAATACAGAAGTCTATACCCTTGAGCAGGGCGTGGAGGCGCTGAGGCGGATGAAGGGGGAAGGGCAATGAAGCGGTCATTTGCCGGAGCGCTGTGCGTTTTGCTGTTGGGTTTATGCGCCGCCTGCGGAAATACCGAGCCGGAGGCAGCGACAACGGCGCCGCCCACGACAGTTGAAGAAACGACAATGCTCCAAGAAACAATCGAATCTATCTATTACACCGTAACCGCGCGTATTCATCCCGACATGCCCGAATTTACCTTTGCACTAATAGGTGAGTGGACGCGCGTGTTTTCACGCAAGCTAACCGGAGAAATTGACTATGATGATCCGCATTTAAGAGAAAGTACAAACATCAGGGAAATCTATATTCTTGAGGAGGATGGAACGTTCCGGCAATGGCTGGACGGCTTTTCAACCTCTCAGGATATAAAAGACGAACCCTACGGCTTTGAGCTGCTTGACCTCAACAATGACGGCTATTTGGATATTCGGCTATTCAATTGGGCAGCGGGACCGATGATTACCGGCGCCTGCTACTTTTGGTTGTGGGACAAAAAACAAGAAAAATTTGTCCAAAACCGACAATTGCAAACCTTAAGCGAAGATTGGCAGGGCTTTGAACTGGACAACGGTCGCATCGCGGTCTATAGTCGATGGGGCGGTGGCGTTGATCGAGAAACCGCTTGGTATGAATATCGAAACAATACGTTCGTGCTTGTGGAAAGCATGTCTGAAACGCTTCTCTTTGAAGACGAAGTCAAAGAAGCGGAAGGCGAGCCAAGTGCGATTCACACGATTATAAAAAAACTGGTCAACGGAAAGATGAAGACCGTGAGCGATACAACGGAAAGTTGGGAAGAAAGCATACAATGATCAAAGACATCACCATCGGGCAATATTTTGCCGGCAATTCGATCCTCCACCGCATGGATCCCCGCATAAAGCTTGCGCTTACCCTTGTGTTTATGGTTGTCATCTTTGTCTGCCACAACTTTTTTTCACTTGGGCTGCTGGCGCTGACAACTCTGATTTTATGTATTCTTTCGCGCGTGCCTGCGGGGATGCTGCTGCGTTCTCTGCGCCCCATCGTGATACTGATCCTGTTCACAAGCGCCCTGAACCTTTTTTATTCCAGCGGCGAAAATGCCCATGTGCTTGTCACCATTCCGCTGTGGAAATGGCATCCAACCATCACCCTGGAGGGTATATACACAGCGATTTTTACCTCGGTGCGCATCATTTGCCTAATTACCGTTAGCTCATTATTAACCTACACCACAACCCCTACCATGCTCACCACCGGGCTGGAGCATCTGCTTTCGCCGCTGGCAAAGCTGCGTGTGCCTGTAGGTCTGTTCGCCATGATGATGACCCTTGCGCTGCGCTTTGTGCCAACACTCATTGAAGAGACCGAGCGCATTATGAACGCGCAAAAATCCCGCGGCGCGAGCCTCGAGACCGGCAGCCTGCCACAGCGTGTAAAAGCTTTTGTACCCATACTGATTCCCCTGTTTGTTTCCGCGTTCCGCCGCGCGGCTGAGCTTGCCTGCGCCATGGAAAGCCGCTGTTATACCGGCGAGGGCAAGCGCACCAGCCTGAAGCAGCTTAAGCTGCGTGCGCGTGATTTCGCCGCCGGGGCTATTATGATTGTTATGACAGGCGGCGTTATCGTGCTGAATTTGTACTTCAAAAAGGTGCTATAAGGCTTTAGACAGCAGACCCCTGCTGTCTGCTGTCTGCTATCTAAAATCTGACATCTGGTAAGGCATAATGCCGAAAATTAGCGTTGATGAACAGCGGACCCATGTCCAGCGCGTGAAGCACAGCGCCGTTCGGGGTTTTGAGGGCTGTCAAGCCCTCGCCCTCGCTGCCTTTTGTCAGGTTGCGGTCGAAGCATTTTTTTACGGCGCCTGTTTGCGGATGGATTGCGTAAATCGCCTGCGTGGCATTGTTTGTGGCGGCGTAAAGAATGCCGTCATAAAAATCCGCGCCCTGAATGCGCTCGACCGTTTCTGTTAGCGCAATGCTGCCGACGGGCTTCATATTCTGCTTTGTATCATAGAAATACAGCGTTGTTGCGTTAATGGAATGATCCGCCGCGCAGAGAATCCCGTTGGTGTCCACCGCAACCCAGGGCAGCCCGCGCGTATGAATCGCAGGGTCGAGCAAATAAAACGAACCGTCATATTTAAGCGTTTTCGCGTCAAACACCATGATCACCGGCGACTTCCAGACCTTGCTGTCCTCAACGCCCGCATAGACCCTGCCGCCGTAGCAGCTGATGCCGCCGATGTGCGCAAGCCCATACTTGTCCTTTAGCTCCTTCGGAATCGCAAAGGCATTGACTGCCTCGCGGGTGACGCCGTCGAGTCCGGTACGCAGCAAGCCCCACCTTGAGCTGAAAATATAACCCTCGCCGTCGTTTGCCACGCCCTGTGAGCGTGCCGCCGCGCCAACCATGACGATGTTCTGGCGGCTGACCTCGGGCGGACGCTGATCCTTTGAAATCATGTCGATGCCGCCGGTCAGCAGAGTGAAAGCGGACAGCAGCGTTGCGATCAACGTTTTTGCGGCGTCCGGAAGAAAGCGCAGAAAAATGCTGTTAAATATAACGGTGCTCATACGTTTGTCCTCCTAAATGATAACCCGCAGCTCTGCGCTGCGGGTCTGGTTTATTAACTAAAATTCTTCGGTCAACTCCAGGCTGTATGCCTGCTCCATGGCGCTGCAGGCGGCGATGAACGCCTCCGGCGCGATGCCGTTCACCTGCTTGCCTGTGCGCGCGCGCAGCGAAATTGTGTTGCTTTCCATCTCCTGGTCGCCTACGATCACGCTGTAGGGCACAAGCTCCTGCCGCAGGGTTTTAATTTTATTGCCCATGGTGCCGTTGGAGTGGTCGACCTTTATACGAAGACCCGCCCCGCGCAGCTGCTGCGCAATTTTGTCGGCATAGTCCGCATGGTCGTCTTCTCGAACCGGAACAACGCCGATCTGTACCGGAGCCAGCCAGAAGGGGAATTTACCTGCGAAATGCTCTATGATGATGCCGATAAAGCGCTCGAGCGAGCCGAAAATTGCGCGGTGCACCACGACCGGAATTTTGAGCTGACCGTCACGGTCTGTGTAGTTGAGGTTGAAGTTGCGCGCAAGCTGAAAGTCCAGCTGGATCGTTGCGGTCTGCCACACACGGTTCAGGGCGTCCGTCACTTTGATATCGATTTTCGGACCATAAAACGCGCCGCCGCCTTCATCTACCTCATAATTATTCGCGCCGTAGCGTGCGTCCAGCACCTTTTTCAGCTGCCGCTCCGCCTCGTCCCAAAGCGCGGGCTCGCCCATAAAGTCCTCAGGGCGCGTGGAGAGCGTCGGTTTAAATTTTAGCCCAAACACATCGTATATATAGTCCGCGATGTCGAGAATTTCATTGATTTCGCTCGGAATTTGCTCCTCTGTGATGAAGTTGTGGCTGTCGTCCTGGCGGAACATCTGCACACGGAACAGACCGTGCAGCGTACCGGATACCTCTTTGCGGTGCAGCACATCGAGATCAGCAAGGCGCATGGGCAAGTCGCGGTAGCTGCGCGTTTTATGCGCATAGACTACCATGCCATTCGGGCAGTTCATGGGCTTAACAGCATACGTCTGTTCTTCGCTGAGCGGAACGACAAACATATTGTCCTGATAATGCGCCCAGTGACCCGAGGTTTTCCACAGGCTGTTGAGATTGATCTGCGGGGTCGAAACTTCTGTATACCCGCGGGCCTCGTGTACCTTGCGCCAGAAGTCGACCAGCGTATTGAACAGCTTCCAGCCGTTGGGCAGCCAATAAGGCATGCCCGGCGCGGTTTCGTCCAAGAAAAACAGCTCCAGCTGCGGACCAAGCCTGCGGTGGTCGCGTTTCTGCGCTTCTTCCAAAAAAGCGAGGTGCTCTTTCAACGCCTGCTTGTTTGGAAAAGCATGTACATATATACGCTGCAGCATAGGTCTATGCTCGTCGCCGCGCCAGTATGCGCCGGCAACAGAAGCAACCTTAAACGCCCAGGGCAATAAATGCGCGGCGTTTTCCACGTGCGGACCGCGGCAGAGGTCGACAAAGTCGTCGCCCGTATAATATACAGTGATGACCTCATCCGCAGGCAAGTCGCGAATGAGCTCGGTTTTATAGGTATGCCCCGAAAACAGCGCAAGAGCCTCCTCCTTGCTGAGCTCTTTGCGTGTAAAAATTTCTTTGCGGCGGAGAATCTCGCTCATTTTTGCTTCAATCGCTGAAAAATCCGCATCCGTGATGGCGTGCGGCAGATCAAAGTCATAGTAGAACCCTGTATCAATTGCGGGACCTATGGCCAGCTCTACGTTGTCGAACAATTCCTGCACAGCCTTTGCCAGCACATGCGCCAGACTGTGTCTACCAAGCTCCAGTTGCTCCGACATTAAAATCGCTCCATTCAAAAACAAAATAAATGTTCTAATAAGTATAACAAATTGGGAAGCAAAATGCAAGCATTTTTTTGCGTTTAGCCCTTCCATATTGCAAAAAAGTATGGTACAATAAAAGCTACGATTCAAATGCAACCGTAAAGAAAGGATGATTTGCCATGGCGATGAAACTGACCCCTGAGGAGCAGGGGATTCTGAACGGCGAAAAAGGCGAAACACTTGCAAAGGTGATGAAAACCCTGGTGCTCTACGGAGAAACCTTTGGCGCCACTGAATTTGTGCCTGCAACAGGGCAGGGACACCTGGTGACGAGCTTTGGGCTTTCGGTGCTTAAGCCTGTGTTCGCTGTGATGGACGAACTGATTGCCGCCGATCTAAAAGCCGAAGGTCTGTTTACGCTTGACCCGCGGCCGCTTGATTATGACAATGTTCCCTGCAACTTTATTGAAAAGCTGATTTTCAATAAGATGATGTATGGCGCGCAAAAGCCCTACGAAGCACAGCTGCAGAAGCTCGGTCTCAAAAGCGCGGAAAGCTTCAGCTGTACCTGCTACATGGATGAAGTGGGCAACAAGCCACAAAAGGGAGAGGTGCTCAGCTGGGCAGAAAGCTCCGCTGTGGTGTATGCAAACTCCGTACTCGGCGCCCGCTGCAACCGAAACTCCGGTATCATTGAGCTGTTTGGCTCGATTCTGGGTAAGGTGCCGAAGTTTGACCTACTGACAGACGAAGGCAGAAAAGCCAAGTGGATCATCGAAGTCAAGACCACAAAAAAGCCGGAGGCGCAGATTCTCGGCTCTGCCATTGGCAAAAAGGTGATGGAGGATGTTCCCTATGTCAAAGGTCTTGACGCCTGGATCGGCACGGAATTGAATGAAGCGGCAACCGCGTATTTAAAGGACTTCGGCGCT
>JAVBSB010000032.1:0-14827 GCA_031547365.1 Oscillospiraceae bacterium
TATCCATTCGCCTTTTATGAAATTTCGCGTGCGCAGCAAAACCTTATTTGCGTAGACCTCCACCTGATACCCGATGCCCGGCGTTCCGCTGCTGAGCAGGCTGGGTACGTTGACATAGGTGACCCCGCCTATGCTCGTAACAACCTGCTTGGTATGCAGGTGACCGTTAAACATAAACACGTTTTTATATTTTTCCACAATGGCGCGTATGGCTTCCGACTGCGCGCCGACACCGATCAGGCTTGGCTCGCAGGAGTGCTCCAGCGGCTGGTGTAAAAAGACGAACACAGGCTTGCCGCCCACAGCGCTTGCTTTTAAAGCTTGATTCAGCCAGTTTAGCTGCGCTTGGGAGATGGTTGCAGTGGTGTCGGGCATGGGTTTTTCATCGCCGAGGATGATAAAGGTATAGCCTTTGATCTTGGTCTGATAATAGGGCTTATCATTGGCTGTGTTGTTATAGGAGCGCAAAAAATAATTGCTCAAGCCAATCGAAGCCTTGGCTTCAAGCCCTATGTTATTCCAGTTCAAGTCGTGGTTGCCCATGGCAACAAGCGTTTTTTCCGCTTTGTTATACATTGAAAGAATACTATAAAGCATGAAGTAATCGGAATACCAGCCCAGATCGGTATTGTCGCCGAGCAATACAAGCGCATTCTCTTTATGTTCCGCTTTTCCCATGTCCTTCATCGCCCTTGCAAGCCTTACAAAGCGACCGAACGCAAAGGTTTTCATATGGAGATCGGACACAACGGCGAACTGCGCCGTAACCGCTTTGCCGTCAGCAGGCTCAAATGTCGTTTTGGTATGAATCGGCAGAAAAACAAATAGAACCGCAGACATAATAAAGCCTGTGATGCGCATAAAAACAGAGTTGACCGAGGTCAAAAAATCCATACAGCAGAAGCCTCCAACATGTTATTGTTCTTTTGGGCGATAAAACTTTCGGTTGTCCAGCGCCCAAAGCTTATTTGTGAACTCGCCCGGCTGAACGGTCTTTAATGCCGCGTTGATCTCGTTGATGCGTGCGTCCATCAAGTCGAGCTCGGACAAAATTTCTGCCTCGAGGAACATCGGCGGTACCGCGGCGCCGAATTCCGGCGAACCGTGATGCGAGATCAGCATGTGCTGGAGTAAAATTAAAGTTTCTTCGGGTAAGTCCGCATGGCGCGCCATCTGCTCAACATAGACCGCGCCGCCGACCAAATGCCCCACCAGGTTCCCTTTAACGGTATAGCCTGTCGCAAGCCCTGTGGCAGGCACCTCGAACTCGGTGAGTTTATCAATATCGTGCAGTATTACGCCCGTAAACAGCAGGTCGGCATTGATGCCGTCATAAAGCGACACCACAGCCTGCGCCATATGTAAAATCGACAGCGTATGCCACAGCAAGCCGGATCGTACTGCGTGGTGCAGACGAAATGCCGCAGGCCAAAAGAGCAGCTTATCGCGCTGCTGTTCAAGAATATTGCGTACAAGGCGCCGGAGCGCTTCGTCCGTATAGCCGTCGACCACCGACAGGATTTCTGCGAGCATGGCTTCGCCCGGCTGCGGCGCAGAGGGTACAAAGTCCTCCATGCGCACGTCGTCTTTTTCAGACACCTGCCGCAGGCGTTCTACGCGGAACTGATTCTGTCCGTTGTAGACCGATAATGTGCCGCGCACTTTTATAAGGTCGTTTGCGCTGACAATGCCGTGGGTTTCGGCACGGTAATCCCAAAGCTTCGCGTTGATTTCGCCCTGCGCATCCATGAGCAGCATATCGAGGAAGGGCTGTCCTTTTACGTTGGTCTTCTGCTCTACGGATTTTACCAGGCAATACCCCTCAACCGCGCCGGTGCTGTTGTTAACGCATTCAAAGTTCATTCTTTAATCTCCCTTAGGCGGTCTGCATTCCAGCAGCTCCATCTCGCCCGTAATGGTATATTCCGCTTCCTTCGCGGGGACGAACAGGCAATCGCCCTGGCGCACGGGGATATCCCCAACCATACCCTCACCTTTTGTGACAACAAGCGTATAGGGCAGGTCTCCGGCTGCCTGCGTTCTTGTCCCCGCCACCCGCATACGCCGAAGCGAAAAACAGGGCGTGTCGTCGTAAGAGATCAGCTCCTCATAGCCGGGTTCGATTTCCCGCGCGGCGGGGCAGGCGTCCTGCCGCAGTTCTTCGAGGGTCTGTGCGCCGTAGTGGAAGCATTCAAACATTTTATCAAAGCCAAGCCCCTGGTGTAAAAGGAATTCGGGCACGTCGTTGCCCTGCGTGTCGTGGGTTTCAAGACTGATTGTGTAATCTGTCGGCTCCTGCACCTCCAGCAGAAACACGCCCGAGCCGATTGCGTGCGGCGTGCCGCCTTTAATGAGATAGACTTCGCCCGCTTTAACCGGGATTTTATGTAACAGCGCCGCCATGCCGTCTATATCCTGTGCATCAAACAAAGCTTTAAGCTGCGCGGGCGTAACGTCTTCCTTAAAGCCAAACAGGATATAGGGATCTTCGCCGTTGATCTTTCTGCCGCCCAGGATATACCAGGACTCGGTTTTGCCGTAGGCGGAATTAAACAGGCGGCGCGCGGTTTCGTTATCGGGGTGTACCTGCAAAGGCAGACGCTCGGCAGAATCAAGAAACTTTGTCAGCACCGCAAAGGGGGTGTCGATCAGATCGCGCAGCAGCGCAGTGCTGCCGTCGGGCAAAATTGCGCGGCTGAGACCTTCGTTTTCGGGAACATTCTCACGCGGCGGGTTAATTGCCTCAACAACAGAAGCCAGCCAATCCTCGGGGAAGTCGTCGTCCTTACCTTCGCGGCCGTGCAGCGCATCCAACAGCTTACCGCCGCGGTACATGCGGAACACGCGGTTTTCTTCCAGCTTTAGCAGCATAGCAAAAAATCCTCCTTATAAATATGCATCTATTATAAAGCGATATTCTGTCAAAAGCAAGCACTTTTCCGTCTTTACAGCATTATTTTCAAACGAAGCCTTGACTTTTTTTCTATATCGCAGTAGCATGAAAGCGAAATAATAAAAAAGAGGGACGCAGCAAGTTATGTCATACGAGCATTTGAACGAGACCACAGCCAAGAAGCATATGGTATATGAGGGGAAAATTATTAATGTGCGCAACGATGAGGCGATTCTGCCCAACGGAAAGCCCTGCCGCCGCGAGGTGGTGGAGCACCCGGGCGGCGTCTGTGTCGCCGCGCTGACGGACGACAATGAATTACTATTCGTGCGGCAGTTCCGTTATCCCTACGGCGAGGTACTGCTGGAGCTGCCCGCAGGTAAGCTTGAGCGCGGCGAACCGCCTCTGCCCGCAGGGCAAAGAGAGCTTGCGGAAGAAACGGGTGCGACAGCAGCGTATTATGAGAGCTTAGGTCAGTTTTACCCCACGCCCGGCTACTGCGGCGAAGTGATTTATCTCTATTTCGCGGGCGGTCTGACTTTTGCCGCGCAGAATCTGGACGAGGACGAATTTCTGCAATGCGAACGTATCCCGCTCGAAAAAGCCGTCGAGTTAGTGCTCAGCAACGAAATAAAAGACGGCAAAACGCAGGCGGCTGTGCTGAAAGTATGGGCTAATCCAAAGCTTTCAAATTTCTGCGGATGACCGCTTCTCCCCTCCAGGCAAACGCTCTGCCGACAACAGGCGTATTTTCGTCAACATGCGCAACGGAACCGTTTAAAAATTCCGGCAGAGGGTCAACCCTTGCCCGCTTATTATGCGGGCAGACCTCCTGACATAAATCGCAGCCCCACGCAGTCGGCACATGGCGCAGCAAGGCTTCTTCCCTGGGCGTAAGGACACCCTTGCGCTGCGAAATATGCGAGATGCACTTTTTGCTGTCAAAGCCGTTGTTGTTTAGAGCGCCTGTCGGGCAGGCGCGCTGGCAGGCGTCACATTGATTGCAGGGGCTGAACGCCTGCGGCTTAGTAAATGGGAGCGTTGCGGAGGTTATGATTTCGCCTAAAAAGACCCAGCTGCCGTAAGTTGGGGTAATGAGCAGGTTATGTCTGCCGCGCACGCCGAGACCTGCCTGCTCCGCAAGAGCAGGCTCGGGCAGGGGAGAGCTGTCGCACGCCGCGCGGAACGACGCGTCAGGAAAGACTTTTTTCAGCAGGACGCAGGCTTGCGCAAGCCGTGCGCCGCAGACGGCATGGTAATCCTGCACTGCGGCATAACGCGATACGTTACGCCCGGCGTAATATTCCTCCGGCAGACGATAAGGGAACGCAGCGGAGATAACGGCGGCGCCGTTATATTCTGATGTACCCCACAAAGGCAATAGAGGCTGCAAAAAATTAAGCATAGTTATGATCCATCTTTAAATCAAAATTTTGCGAAGCACAAATTTCGAGTTTGAAAAACAGCCGGGCAATTATTTTTCAAGCTTTCATTTTCCGGTTAATTATACTATACCGGGCGCTGGTTTTGCAAGGCTAGGAGCCATGAATTTGGTTTTTTCACTGCTTAAAATAAATTTTTGCTTGACTGATGACGTAGATAATGGTATAATTATAAACGGTCTCAGCGAGGGATATAATATGGGCGATATTAGACCACCACGGGCATGCAAGTGCCCGCATGATGTACGCGCACTTGCTATTGTAAGTGCGCGACTATATTTTTTTAATGGTACGCGAGTAATTGCGTGTCGGCGCAGCAGGAGGATAAGCTTGAAAAATGACCAGCTATTTTTCAAAACTGGGATTCTGTGCTTCGCAAAAATTTGATAAGGATGGATCATTAACATGAGAACAGTCGGTACTGTAGCCCGCGGCATACGCGCACCGTTGATTAAAGCAGGCGACGATATGGTCCGCATTGTTGTGGACAGCGTCTTAACGGCAGCGCAAGCAGAGGGCTTTGCTTTGCGCGACAGGGACGTTGTCGGCGTTACTGAAGCGGTGGTAGCCCGCGCACAGGGGAATTATGCAACCTGCGCACAGATATCCGCGGACATCCGCAGAAAGTTCCCGGACGGCACACTGGCAATTACCTTCCCGATTATCTCCCGCAACCGCTTTTCAAACACCCTGAAGGGTATTGCGCAGGGCTGCGACAAGCTGTATATTATGTTGTCTTACCCCTCGGACGAGGTGGGCAACGCGTTACTTTCGTGGGATATGATAGACAAAGCCGGTGTTGACCCCTATACGGATGTATTGACCGAAGAAACATACCGCGAAAAATTTGGCTACGAAACCAAGCATGTGTTTACCAACATTGACTATGTTTCATATTATAAGTCGTTTGGTCCGCATGTTGAGGTCGTGTTTGCGAACAATGTGCGCAGCGTATTACAGTTCACGAAAAACGTGCTGTGCTGTGACATTCACTCGCGGTTCCGCTCAAAGCGCCTTCTGAAGGCTGCGGGCGCGGAAATTGTATACGGTCTTGATGAAATCCTGAATGAATCCGTCAATGGCAGCGGTTATAACGAAGCCTATGGTCTGCTGGGCTCGAATAAGTCCACCGAAGACAGCGTAAAGCTGTTTCCGCGTGACTGCGAACCCGTCATTACGAAAATTGCGCAGGAGCTGAAGGAAGCCACCGGCAAGCAAATTGAAGTAATGATTTATGGCGACGGCGCATTCAAGGATCCGGTCGGTCAGATTTGGGAGCTTGCAGACCCGGTGGTATCTCCTGCGTTTACTCCGGGACTCAACGGCACGCCCAATGAGCTTAAAATGAAATTCATGCTGGACAATGATTTTGCCGGTAAAAGCGACGAGGAAGTCAAAGCCGCGATGAATTTGGCGATCAAGTCAAAGACAGACCATCTTGAGGACAAGGCGCTGGGTACTACCCCGCGGCGCTATACCGACCTGCTGGGCAGCCTGTGCGATCTAATGAGCGGCTCGGGTGACAAGGGGACGCCAATCGTGCTGATACAGGGCTACTTCGATAACTACGCGTCTTAATGAAAAACAAAACGACGGGGTCAACGCCCCGCCGTTTTTTTGTCATAATGCGTCAGATCTCTTCAAAGTCCGCCGCGCCATGCTTGCAAATGGGACAAATGAAATCGTCGGGTAAAAATTCGCCCTCATAGATGTATCCGCAGATTTTGCAGCGCCAGCGGCGCAGACCGGGCTTTTGCGGTTGGGCAATAGCTTCGGGCTTCGGCTTGATGTCCTTGTGATAATCCGCATAGGTGATGGGCGCGGCGGCTTCGAGGCGTTCGGCTTCGATTACGTCGGCGACGAACAGGGTGTGCGTGCCAAGATCTATGCGCTGCACCACCTTGCAGGAGAAGCGCGCGCATGCCATTTGCGTCAGATAGGGCAGCCCCTGACCGTCAAGCGCCCAGGGGAAAGCGCCGGCGGCATCAAATTTTTCGCAGTCCCGCCCCGAGCGAAAGCCGAAGTGCCTGAACAGATCAAATGTTGTGCCTTTACACAGCACAGACGCGCTGAACAACCCGGTCGCGTCTATCATATCGTGCGTCAGACCGCCTTTATCGAGCGTCAAGGTCAACCGCAGGGGAGTGCTTGTCGCCTGCATAAGGGTGTTTGCGATCATGCCGTTATATTTGCTGCCCTGCGCCGCGCCGACAACAAACAGACCGTAGCTTAGACTAAACAATGCCTTTGTGTCCATAGGAACACCTCCTTACGTCTATTCTACTCTTATTTTGCGATATAGTCAACCGGCTTTTCTATAAAGAATAGCCGGTTGGTCTTTTTATTCTTTTGGCGCTTTAGGCGCGGGGTGCGCGTTATAAATACGCCGGTTTTTACATGCCTCCGGACGCGCGGCGACCATTTCTTCAACCGTGACGAAGGTAAAGCCCTTGTCCTTTAATGTTGGTATAAGCTTTTCTACCGCGGCTATGGTGGAGGGATAGATATCGTGCAGGAGAACAATATCACCGTCCTTAACAACCTTCATGACGTTTTTATAGACGGAATCCGCGTTCTTCACACTCCAGTCGCGCGGGTCTACCGACCAGAGCGCGATTGTACCTTTGAAGGCATCCGAAACCGCATCGTTAAATGACCCGTACGGCGGGCGCAGCATAGCAGGCGCTTTACCTGTTGCTTTTTTAATAGCTGCCGAGGTATCGGCGATATCTTTCTCAAGCTTTTCCGGCGTTAGCTTAACTAAATCCTTATGCCTCCAGCTATGGCTTGCGACTTGGTGTCCCTCCTCTGCGACGCGCCTGGTGATATCCGGCATTGCGTCCACATACATGCCGATCTCAAAAAAGGTTGCTTTTACGTCCTGTTCTTTTAGGACATCGAGCAGCTTCGGCGTGAGCTCGGCTTTTGGACCGTCATCAAAGGTGAGCGCAACCAGTTTTTTGTTTCGCCGGTCAGGCGGGGCAGTGCTTTCGCCGGATGTCGGAGCGCTGGTTTCTGCGGCAGTAGGAGCAGGGGCGCTCTTATTTATGCTTGCCGCGTTTATGTCCGCTGCGGAATCCGCGTCGTTATGTATAACTACTGTTTTTTCAGTTAGAAAGAAGGAGTTATAGTTAGCGGCAAGCAAAAACAAACCACCGCCAATCAATAAAAAGACAGCAGACAGTAAAAGAGCAGCACGACTTTTCGTTTTGTGTAAAAGTCCAGTATTTTTCATACAGATACCTCGATTCATGGGTTCCTTTTTATTAGACGACGGGAGAAGTTAAAAATCCTTCTTTTTTCCCACAACTTTACAAAATAATCAGAGCTTTAAAGCGATGCCGACAATGGCGCCCGCTGCAATGTAAAATAACGGATGCACTTTTTTCAGTTTCTTCCAAAAAGCAAAGGGAAGCAGCAGGGCGTACAATGCCACGCAGCGTAAATCAAAAAAACGCAGAGGTGCGTGCCAGCTCCATGCTGCGCCGGAGGACAGCGAAATCTGGAGCAGCGCAAAGACCGCAGCAAGGATTAGACCCGCGCTTGCAGGGCGCAGCACACGCATGACCTTTTCCATTCGAGCGGTGTTTTTAAAGCGCTCTATCAGACTTGCCACAATCAGATCGACGACCACAGTCGGCGCCATAAGCGCCAGCATGCTGACAATTGCCCCGGGGAGTCCGCCGGTTGTGAAGCCTATATACGTTGCCATGTTGATTCCCAGTGGTCCCGGGGAGCACTGCGACGCGGCAATCATATTGCCAAGCTGCCTTGCCGTAAACCATGACGGATGCCTGCGCCCCATGCTCTGCAAAAAAGGTATGGTCGCCAGACCTCCGCCGACGGCAAACAGTCCTGTAAAGAAAAATTCGTAGAGCAAGGTCAGATAAATCATTTATTTTTGCTCCTTTGTTCCAGGCTTCCAAAATGAACTGAACAATCCTGCCAGCCCTGCGCCCAGCACCACCCAGACCGGGCTTTGGCCAAGCACCGCGACAACGACAAAAGCTGCGAGCGCCACGCCCAGCTGCCACCAGCGCTTCACGCTCTCCCGCAGGATGGATACAACCGAGACCGTGATCAATGCGCAGACCGCCACGCGAATGCCTGAAAAAGCGGATTGCACAGCAGGATAGGCTGCGAATTGCTGCAAAATGGTTGCCAGCAGCAGAACAATCAGCATCCCCGGCAGCGCAACGCAGAGCGGGGCAAGAACCGCGCCGAGGGCTTTCTTTTTTCGGTAGCCAATGAAAGCGGCGACGTCCACCGCGATGACCCCCGGGGTACACTGCCCCACGGCGTAATAATCAAGAATTTCATCCCGCGTGCACCAGCCGCGCCGGGTGATAATTTCCCGCTCAAGCATGGGCAGCATCGAAAGCCCTCCCCCGAAGGTGAAGAGCCCAATTTTAAAAAAGCTTGCGCAGAGTTGGAACAGGAGTTTCATTTAAATTCTTTCAGTTTCACAGGTTCGTTTTCCAGGTCGGCGATATTGATATAGTACCGTTTGGTCGGACCAAATTCCTCTATAAATCCTTCAAAATAAATCTTTTTATTATCAACGGTGTCATAGTAAATAAACAGCCCAAACGGACATACAATTTCGATCGGCTTCATTTTTTTTAAATCGTAGATCATGCTATTTCCGGAGGCATCTGTATCGGGAATCGCGTAGCGGTAAATAAAATAATGCGTATTAATTTTACTTATAAAAAATGGAACAGCGACATCATCTCTTCCCAGAAGCAGCGCTTCTTTACCCGAGACCTTATCTTTTGCCCAAATTTCTTGCAAAAAATCGGAATATCCAAGAACACTAACCGTTTTTTCGAACACAACTAGGGTATCCGTCTCCATCAGCGTTTTTGTTTCCACCTTGGGCGGGCTTGGTGGATCTTCTGTTGTGCACTGTTCTGTTGTTGCAATGCTTATTGTGGCTGCGGTTGAATAATTCCCCGCAGCACAGGCGCAAAGAAACAGCATTGCTAAAGCACAGGCAAGGACAAGAAGCTGTTTCATCAGAGTGTCCCCTTATAGCATTTTCCCCGCTTCCAGCAGGGTGTTTTCTTCAAACGGACGGCCGATCAATTGCAGACCGATCGGCAGCCCCGCCGCGTCTGTTCCGCAGGGAACAGAAATCGCGGGCAGCCCCGCCAGGTTCACCATGACGGTGTAAATATCGCTGAGATACATCTTCAGCGGGTCAGAAAGGCTTTCGCCAAGGCGCGGGGCTGTGGTCGGAGCCACGGGACCAAGAATGACATCATAAGAGGCAAACTCCCTTAAAAACCTACCTTGTATCATGCTTTTGGCTTGCAGCGCCTTCTTGTAGTATGCGTCAAAATAGCCCGAGCTCAGCACGAAATTACCCAGCATAATACGTTTTTTTACTTCCATGCCAAAACCCTCGCTGCGGCTGAGGATATAGGTGTCGCGCAGGTTTTGTGCCTCTTTGCTGCTATGACCGTATTTTATGCCGTCATAGCGTGACAAATTGGAGCACGCCTCTGCGCAGGCGATGATGTAATATGTCGGGATGGCATATTCTGTCATGGGTAAACTGCATTCGCCTGCCGTCGCGCCAAGCGATATTAGCTTGTCCTTCGCAGCCAGTACCGCCTGCTCTACTTCCGGCTGCAAGCCCTCGCCGAAAAATTCCTTGGGAATCCCTATGCGTAACTTACTGACATCACAGCGAAGCGACGAAGCCCCACCGCAGGCGGTGCTGTCATGGGGATCCTGCCCTTTAATGATATCAAATAATGCGGCGCAGTCCGCTGTGTCACGACCAATCGGACCGATTTGATCCAGCGAGGAGGCATAGGCGATCAGGCCATAACGCGAAACAGCGCCATAAGTCGGTTTCAGCCCTGTTACGCCGCAATAAGCCGCAGGCTGGCGAATCGACCCGCCTGTGTCGCTGCCCAGGGCGATGGGCGCTTCCTCCGCCGCAACAGCCGCCGCGCTGCCGCCGGAGCTGCCGCCCGGCACGTGCGCGGGGTTGCGCGGATTTTTCGTCGCGCCGTAAAAGGAAGTCTCCGTAGTGGAGCCCATCGCGAATTCGTCCATATTAGTTTTACCCAGAATAATCATGTCCGCCGCGTTGATTTTTTCAATTACAGTCGCGTCGTAGGGCGGCACATAGCCTTGCAGCATCTTCGAGGCGCAGGTGGTCTCCAGCCCCTTCGTTGAAATCAAGTCCTTCACGGCAATCGGCACGCCCGCCAAAGGCGAACGGATATCACCCGCGTCAATGCGGGTCTGCATTTCCGCCGCCCGCGCGTAGGCATGTTCCCTGCACAGGCTGGTGTAGCAATTCAGATCGCTTTGCGCTATTTTATCATAGTAAGCGTCAAGCGCTTGCGCAATTGTGATTTTTTTTGCGTGAATCTCCTGCGCAAGCTGTAACGCGGTCAGGGTTGTGATGGACATAAAATCATCCTTCTAGTTTCGTTTTATTATGTGCAATAGAATCGATCTTTCTCCCAAGTGGAAGGATTTATTTCGATATAGCGCTTTATCTTTTCATATTCATCAGCGGCGCGAACGATATTGTCGTAATAGGATCGCTGCCAAGGCGAAAAGCCGATGCGCTTGGTGACCAAAGTTTTAAACGTGCGAATAAATGTGGGCAGCCGCCCCTACAGCGCCAAAGTTCCCGCCCACGATTTCTCCAAACATCATTTCACCATTCTTGGCGCAAATGGTGATGAAATACAACCCTGTCTGCGAATAATCATGGCGCTGCAACCGCAAGGAACTCCTTCTGGTATGCTCGTTCATGAATTCCTCATTCCACTGCCCGATACACCATAAAGCAACCGTCCTTTTCCCTGGGCGCGTTGGACAGCAGCAGCTCGTTTTCCATAGAGGGCTGCACTGTGTCCTCCCGCATGACGTTTACCACGGGAAAGCTGTGCGAAAGCGGCTCCACGCCGGCGGTGTTTAGGGCGTTGAGCTGGTCAAAATAGCTAATGATATTTTGCAGGTCGCTTTGCGTGGCGGCGCGTTCTTCTTCGCTGAGACGCACGCGGGCAAGCGCTTCTAAATAGAGCACCAGATCACGGTCGATGGTCATGACAGTACCTCAATTCATTGAAGTGAAATGATTTAAAGGCATTATAGCATGTTATAAAAAGAAATGCAATGAAAAAGTGCTTGACAGTATAGGGCTGCTTATGACATAATGACTGTGAACAATTGAAAGGAGAGGCGGTATTGATATGTTTAAGCAAGTGATTGCATGGATCGTCAGCGCTGTGCAGGCGGTGCTGTTGTGGGTGGGGCTGCCCGTGACGCCCAAGGGTCAACCGCTGGATTTGAACAAATTTGAGCTGACCTGGCAGGACGAGTTCGACGGCAGCAGCCTGGACCTGAATAAATGGGAGGGGCATTATTTTTGGGATGGCTACGGCAAGCGGCGGGACGGCTATTGGACGCTGGAGATGGCAAGGGTCGCCGACGGCATGCTGCACATTCAATCCGCGTATTCAGAAGAGGGGATGTCGGGAGGTCCTCCCGGCTACTATTCGGTGGGGATAGATACCAACCATCTGTTTTTGCAAAAATTCGGCTATTTTGAGGTACGTTGCCAGTTGCCGAAGGGCGAAGGGCTATGGAGCGCGTTTTGGATGTTTAACGATATGGTGGGAAATGAGGACGGCTCGGGGAAAGACGGCTCGGAAATTGATATATTTGAATCGCCCTACTATACCCAAAAGCGCAAGCTGTTCCGCGACAGAATTACCACTAACATTCATTACGACGGCTACGAAGCGGCACATAAAACCAAGAATGTGGGTAAATACCGCGTAAAAGACCCTTATAACAATTTCCATACCTACGGAATGGAATGGAACGAGAAGGAGTACATTTTTTATATTGACGGCGTAGAGAGCGGACGCTCCTCTTTTGGCGGCGTGAGCCAAAACGAGCAATTCCTCATTCTCAGCGTGGAGCAGGAAGCCGGCGGCTGGGCAGGGGACGTCCGCAACAACAAACCCGGGGATATGACGGATTTTGTCGTCGATTACGTACGCGCGTATCAATATAAATAAAAACAGTAAGATATAATGGCAGTATTGACATTGCAGAACCTTGGCATGGGGTTTGAAGACCGCATGCTGTTTCAGAATATCAACCTTGGTCTGGAGACCGGGGAAAAGCTTGCTCTGGTGGGGGCGAACGGCTGCGGAAAAACAACGCTGCTGCGTCTGATTACCGGCGAGCTTGCTCCGGAAGCCGGGCAGGTTGTGCTGGGTAAGCATGTTCGCTTGGGGTATGCCAGCCAGGACACAGGCAATGCAGACGAAATCAGCGAGACTCAGACGGTCTATGACGAGGCGCTGCGGGTGTTTGCGCCTGTGCTTGCCATGGAACAGGAACTCGAGCGGGTGACGGACGCCCTGCATGCCATGCGCGAAGACGATAAATCCGCGCAGCACGAGGCGCTGCTGCACCGGCAGGCGGAGCTGCGCGAAAGCTTTGAGCAGGGCGGGGGATTGACCTGCCGCGCAAAGACGCGTTCGTTGTTACTTGGGCTGGGCTTTGACGAGGCTACGCAAGCGATGCCCTGCCGCATCCTAAGCGGCGGACAGAATGTCAAGCTGCGGCTGGGGCGCTTGCTGCTTGGCGGCGCGGAGCTGCTGCTGTTGGACGAGCCGACCAACCATCTGGACCTGCAAGCCATGGCATGGCTCGAAAATTATTTGATTGACTACACAGGAGCGGTGATACTTGTTTCGCATGACCGCTGGTTCCTTGACCGCGTGGCGACAAAAACGGCGGAGCTGCACCATGGCAGGCTGACGGTCTATCAGGGCGGGTACTCCGCTGCCTTGAAAAAAAAACAGGAACAGGCAGAGTTGGTCCGTCGTCATTATGACAACCAGATGGCAGAAATTAAGCGCATTGAGGGCATTATCGAACAGCAGAAGCGCTTTAACCAGGAGCGTAACTATATTACGATTGCAAGCAAGCAAAAGCAGATTGACCGTCTGCGCGCCGACCTGGTGCCGCCTGACGCATATCTGAAGCAGCTGCGCTTTCATTTTGCGGAGGTTGTTCCCACGGGGCAGGAGGTCTTGCGCCTGCGCGAGCTTAGCATGGCTTTTGGCGAAAACCAGCTCTTCCGCGACGTCACCGCGCTTATCGAAAAAGGAGAGCGGGCGTTTATCCTGGGTCCGAACGGCTGCGGAAAAACAACCATGCTCAAGATTTTGCGCCGTCTGCTCAAGCCTGTGGAGGGCTATTTTGTCTGGGGCGCGAACGTGCGCGTGGGCTACTATGACCAGGCGCTGGCGGAGCTCAATTCCTCTAAAACAGTGCTGGACGAGGTATGGGACAGTTTTCGCACAATGTCACACACCGAGGTGCGCTGTGCGCTGGGCATGTTTTTATTTAGCGGTGATGACGTGTTTCAGGCTGTAAATACCCTCAGCGGCGGCGAGCGGGCGCGCATCGCGCTGCTGAAGCTATTGCTTTCGGGCGCAAATGTGCTGCTGCTTGACGAGCCAACCAACCACCTTGACATCCCCTCCCGCGAGGCGCTGGAGGATGCCCTTGCGCAGTTCGGCGGCACATTGATTGTGGTGTCGCATGACCGCTATTTTATTTCAAAGCTGGCGACAAACATTTTTGTGCTGCAACCGGACGGCTTAAAGCGCTGCGGAAATTCGTATGAAGAATATCTTGCCTCCGCACAGCCGACGAGTCTGCGCCCGAAAGCGCCGCCCAAGCAGGATAAGCCGCCGAATGAATACCAGCAGAAGAAGCTGGACGCGGCTGAGGCAAGGCGGCAAAAGGCAGAGCTTGTGCGCTGCGAGACGGAAATCGCGGCGCTGGAGAATGAATTGCGGCACTTGCAGGAAATGCTTGCGCAACCGGAGATTTCCGCGGATTTTGAGCAGGTGCTTGCGCTGAGCGAGGCGCTGGCGCAGAAAGAAGCTGCGCTTGAGCAAAAATATAGCGAATGGGAGGAATTGCAGGATGGCGGACTGGTCTGAACTGGTGCTGCGCGTAAAGCCGGAGGAGGCAGAATTGGCGCAGGCCATTGCGCTTATGGCGGCGCCCTATGGAATTTATGTCGAGGACTACAGCGATCTGGAGCAGGGCGCGCGGGAGATTGCGCGCATAGACCTGATCGACGAAGACTTGCTTAAGCAAGACCGCGGTGTTGTGGCAATTCATCTTTATCTTTCGCCGCAGGATCAGCCCACAGAGGCGGCGATGTGGCTGCGGGAGCGCTGCGCGGCGCAGGGCATCGTTTGCGAAATCGAAGCCCGACCCTGCCGCAGTGAGGACTGGGAGAACAACTGGAAGGCTTATTTTCACCCTCTGCCGGTGGGTAAAAGGCTGCTGATACAGCCCGCGTGGGAGCCGCCCGCTGACCCGCAGGACCGCGCAGTGCTGCTGCTGGAGCCCGGGCTTGCGTTTGGTTCGGGCAGCCATGCCACCACGCGGCTTTGTATGGAAGCTCTGGAATCAGCCGTGA
>JAVBSB010000022.1:0-2838 GCA_031547365.1 Oscillospiraceae bacterium
CTTTTTATCACGCAGTAGACCGGTCAGCTTTGTGTTGGAAAGATACGCCCCGAACATCAGCATCGCCAGCGGGGAATTCATCGCCGCAACAGACGATACAGGCTTTGTAACGAGCTCGGGTACGGGTATCTGTAACAAAAAAATCGGCAGACCAACCGCAACGGAAAGTACCCCCGCGTTAACCAACAGCTTTTTCCAGTCAAACCGCCCGCCGTCGCCGCGCTGCCCGATCAATCCGCCCGACATCACGTAATCACCGTGGGTAAAGGAAAATATCTGGAAGGTCAAAATCACCACCGAGCAATAGAACACGCCCTGCGCGCCGACCATGGCCTGCGCAAGCGGCAACGCCATATAGCCGCAGTTTCCGTAAATCGCCGCGAAGTGCAAAATGCTTTCTGTTGCAGTTTTTTTACGGTTGCGGAAGAACGGCTCACTCATGAGGATACCGGATACGTGCAGCAGCGCGCCGCAGACCAGCGAAATCGCCAGCCCCCGCAGCGCCCTTGCGGAATATTCAATTGTAATAAAAGAATTGACAATAACGCAGGGCGTCACAACATACAGCAACAGTTTTGTGCAAAGCCGCGCGGTCGATTCGGGAAACCAGCGCAGACGTTCCGCTGCAAACCCCATGCCCGCAATTAGATAGAGCATCAAAACCTGGCGCATCGCGATGAGAGCATTTGAAAAAAACAGCTGCATCGCTAATCCTCTTCCGCCTGAATTTCTGCTCTTACCGGTTCGGATTCCTGCAGTTCTTCACTGTCCTGCAATTTATCTTTCGGGCGCGGCGGAACTTCAAACACCCGCCCCGCAATAAACACAAACAGGAACATCGACATTGCAAGGTCGCACCACTCAATCAGGGCGTCCTGCGGAGGCTCCGCGTTGTTAAAAATGTAAGCCACTACCCGCGGCACAAAACAGATCAACCCCAACACAGCGGCGGGTATACCCATGCCAAACAGGCGGCTTTGCTTATTTTTACCGTTGTAGTCGTTGAGAATCTGCGCAAAGGCAAGGAAGAAAAACGCCAGCATTACGAGCATGCAAAGCCCGATGAACAGGTCAGAAACGCGTAAGTAGGCGATTGTGCGGGAAAACCGGCGTAATATCCGGCAGACCGCCCAAATCAGCGGGGCAAGCGTCATCAAGCGCTTTAGATAGCGGTTTTTTTTCGGTGTAAAATCCATTAAAGCAAGGTCGCCGAATAACAATGCGCTCAGCACGCCGAAAACGCATTCAAGCATCGAGGTCAGCGCGCCGGAGGGGGTATAATGCTGTGTATTCGACGCGCCGGTCGGGTCGAGACCGTTCGACGCAGCGTCGCCCATTTCCAAAAACAACTGCATCGCATACTGTGCCGCCGCTATAGCATCCCATAACAAAGCCAATGCCAGCAGCGCGGCAAAGACGCCTTCAATTATACGGCGCTTGCGTGTCAAATCCACAGCGGTGCGTCTCTTCATAAGAAAAGCGGCGCATACGGACACGGCGATCAGCACGCCCATCCCCACATATAGCAATACTACGGTGATTCCCTTGCCCAGCCAAAAGCCTGTACCCGGTTCCACCAGATTGAGCTGTTGCCAAATGCGCAGCGGCAAAAGCACCGCCAGCATCAGCGCCGCAAATAAGATTGTAATGATGGGCAGTGTACGCGATGCAATCTGCATTTTGTCTTTCATATCCGCCGTGCCCTTTCGCATATAAATAAGTATTCTACTATTATAACCGCGTGTACGGTAAAAGTCAAGGTGAATACATGAAGCAGCATTTTATTTTTGGCATCATCCTGCTGGCATTAATGATTTTGATTCCACTGGTAAGCCTGATCCCTGCGGAAAACAGACCGTTTAAGGAAACCGAAGCGACAGAAACAACCGAGCCGACGCATACAGAATCGGCGCAGCCCGACGTTCCTGAAAAAACAGATCCTGACGCAACAATTGACGTCATGCGCACCGCAAACGAGACGATTGAGACCGTCGAGCTGCGGGAGTATTTGATCGGCTGCGTTGCGGCAGAAATGGGCGCAGACTGCCATCTCGAAGCACTGAAGGCGCAGGCTGTAGCAAGCCATACGTTTGCCCGCTACCGGCTTGAGGTAGGGAAACAGGAGAGCCTCAGCGACTCCGGCGCAAGCGACCAGGCATATGAATCTGCTGAACAGCGCAAAAAACGCTGGGGCGAAAATTATGAGCGCAACGAGGCAAAGATAGGGCAGGCTGTGGACGCTGTGATGGGGCAAAGCATCACGTATGAAGGCAAACCGATCTTCGCGGCTTATTACGCAGTAAGCGCAGGCAAAACCGAGTCCGCAAAAAATTATTGGGGAAAAGACTACCCTTATCTGCGCAGTGTCGACAGCCCCGGCGACAAGCTTTCGCCGCAGCTGAGTAAGACCGAAACCTTTTCTGCCGACCAGATCAAAAAAGCGCTGAAAAAAGCGGAAGGGGTAAAGCTCGGCAAAGACCCTGCCGCTTGGTTCGAGTCACCCAAACGCAGCGAGGCAGGAACGGTTCTGGAAATAAAAGTCGGCGGCACAGTCTTGACCGGTCGCAAAATACGTGAGCTGCTGCAGTTGCGCAGCGCCAATTTTACCCTTAAATACAAAAATGAAAGCTTTACCATCACTTGCCTGGGATATGGGCACGGCGTGGGCATGAGCCAAAACGGCGCTGATTTTATGGCGCGGCAGGGCAGCGGCTATAGGGAAATTCTGGAGCATTACTACCCTGGCTGTGCCATCGCCTGACAGCAGCAAATTTTTCTTCTCAGAAACATAAAAAACTGTTGAAATCGCAGATTAGATATGCTATAATGGAGTTCATA
>JAVBSB010000058.1:0-8013 GCA_031547365.1 Oscillospiraceae bacterium
ACATCGAGAAAAATATAGGTCAGGTCGTTGGTCATATCCTTGCCGTCGGCACCTAAACCCGAAAGGTTGAACAGCTGCCCGTAGCCTGCGGTGATGCCGTTGTTCGCCGTGCGGATCATAGCGTCGTAGGCAGTGTTGCAATGCACCCAGAAGCACTTGAGAATTTCCTTGCCGAATTCCGGATCCATCCCGTCAGTGACGGAGCGCTCCCAATAGGGCAGCAGGTATTGATCAATGCGCCCGAAGCTTACGCCGGCGCCGGGGTAATTTTCGTCTGAAAGCACCAGCATGTGCGCAAACCAAAGCGCCTGCACTGCTTCCCAAAAGGTGACTGCCGGCTCCCACGGAACGCGTTTCATATTCGCCTGCATGGCGAGCAGTTCTTTTTTGCGAAGAGGATCGGTCTCTTTCGCCGCTGCGGCAGCGCAGAGCTCCGCATACTTTGCGGCTAACCTGCGCGGCATATTGCATGCCTCCAGCATCGCCCGCAGCTGCGCGCCTTTCGCACCCGATTGTTCGGCGGCGCTCAGCGCATCGTAGTGCGCCTGAATATTCTCCGCAATTCCGCGGAAGCCGATTTGCAACACAGCCGCGTAGTCGGGAATCAAGTGCCCTGAGGTTGCGCCGCAGTTGCCCAGACCTCGCCCATGAAAGCGAAACAAATCCTCGCGCAGTCCGTTTTTGCCGCGCAGCAGCTTGCCGCGCGCCTTTGCCTCTTGCTTCGACCAGCAGCGAGAACACATCAGGTTAAAGCGCGCGCCGCACAGCAGATCCCCCGGCAACAGCTCGGCGGGCGTGTAGTTTACAATCGCTTCGCTGTTGAACCAGGCGCGCCGTTCAGCCAGTGTTTTCTGATAGAACCCCTTCGGCGGCGGAATCGTAATCGCATTTTGCGGGTAGGATTTTGACATCACCTGCAAAAACGCATGTGTTTCCGGAACGATATAAAAGCTGATTTCATCGAACAGCTCATCCCACGCCTCGCCTGTTGTGAAGGGCAGGAATTCGTTATTCCACGCGCGGTCAACGCCTTTAAAGTAATAATCACGCAGCCACTGTATGCGGGGTGAGAGGTTATATGGTTCTTTTACAGCATGTTTCATATAAAAACCCCCTAAAAAGTTAAAAATCCATCGAATAAATTATATCATATGTTAAAAAGAATTACAATAGATATTTAAATAATATAAAACACCGCTGCGATATATAGCAGCGGTGCTTGAAAAAAATTCGATTTGTTACATTGTTTTTAGTCCCTTGGCTACATTCACGATGAAGTCCTGCACGTTGGTCACCAGACTGACGGCGCTCAGCGAGCCGCGGTCCTTAAGCTTGTTGACCACAAATTCGGAAATATCAATGCTATAAATATACAGCGGGCGGATTTCGCCGTCTACAATGCGGAAGGAGGGCGTCATATTGCCCGTGGCAATGGTATGCAGCTGCGTCGCAAGGCAAATTACAGTCGTTGCTTTGCGCACGATTTCGCGCATGGCAAGCTGACCCTGATAGGCATCTGCTACCACTTCGGGCAAAGGTCCGTCGTCGCGGATGGAGCTTGTGAGCACAAAGGGAATCTCCTTTTTCACCAGGCTGCACATAATGCCGTTGTCAATGTTTTCGTCCTCGACAAATTGCTTGATGGAACCGCAGTCCCGCACGCGGTTGATGGTATCAAGATGGTTATAATGCCCGTTGGGCTTCGACTCCTGTGTATAAATATCCTGCCCGAGCGCGGTACGGCGGTACCCTGCCTCAAGGTCGTGCACGGCAAGCGCGTTGCCTGCCAGCAGACCGTGTACATAGCCGCCTTCAACCAGCGACTGCATGGCGCGCCGCGCGTCTGCGTCAAATGCGAATGCCGGTCCCGCTACCCAGACGATAAAACCGTGGTCATGTTCATGCCGCAGCAGCTCATACAGGCGGTCATAATCCATAGAATAGGCCGTCTCGCGCGAGCGCCCTGTGCGGAATGCAAATTGATCGCCGTTTCCGCCGAACGTACCGAAGCCGTTCGCGTGGAGGTAGATGCCTTCCTCACAGTTTTCGGTGCGCCCGAGCAGCACCTTGTCGCCCGCTTTAAGGTAGCGCATTTCAATCACCTGCAAGTCGCCGTTGTTACGCAGCGCAACCACAGCATCCATGCGGCTTTCTTTCGCAAGCATCCATGCGCCGTTAATTTTAAAATAGTCCGGAAAAATTGATGTTGCGTGGTAATATGCAGGGGCAACACCGTCTTTTTCGACAATGGCAACGCAGGCGTCGGGCGCAGATACGAAGGGCTCTTTTGAAAAATCGGGCGCGCGGTATGCGGGCAGCTTAAATGACATGACAATTCCTCTGTTTCATTTTCTTACCCGAAAATCATACCACAGTTCTATGCGAATGTCAATTGATTTGAGCGCCCGCTAAGCAAGCGCTTTACGCAGTTCGGCAATAATTTCGTCTTTGCCGGTAACGCCGACATTGCGCCAGCAAACGTTGCCTGCGTGCAGAATCACGAGCGTGGGAATGCTCATAACGCCAAACTCCGCGGCAAGCTCCGGCTGCGCGTCGATATCAATCTTATAAAAATCTGCCTGCGTCTGCATCGCTGCCTCGGCCTGCTGGAACTGCGGCGCCTGCATGCGGCAGGGCATGCACCAATCCGCATAAAAATCAAGCACTAAGGGCTTTTCGCCTTTCTTCAAGGCAGTTTCGAGCTTTTCTTTGGTTAACAGGTTTTGTCCCATGTTCGCTCCTCCTTAAAATGGTCTGCTTCTATCATACAACAATTTATGTTAAAATATCAAGGTCTATCCGTAAATTTTCTTAAGAAGTTTTTCTGGACTTTTGAAATGAATTATGTTATAGTGTACAGCACCAATATAAAGGAGTGTTATTTATGGCGGGTTCTTTGTCGAAAAACAAGCAGGGCTTAAGAATGCTGATTCCCGGCTGCGTGCTGCAGCTGTTCCTGGGTATCCTCTATGTTTGGAGCGTTTTTGTGGCTCCCGTGAGCGAAAAGCTGGCTTGGGATATTAACCAGGTCAAGCTTACGTCTTCTTTTATGCTGAGCTTTTTTGTTGTGGGTATTCTGGTCGGCGGTAGATTGCTGCCGAAGCTGGGCGCGCAAAAAGTGACGCTCGGCGGCGGGCTGATGCTGGCGGCGGGAATGCTTGCCGCTGCGTTTGTGCCGCCGGGCGCGCCGTGGCTGATCTTTGTTACATATGGCGTTGTCGGCGGGTTCGGCGTCGGCGCGGCATATAACGCGATTATCTCCAGCGCACAAAAGTGGTTTCCGCAAAACCGCGGCTTTGCCACGGGCGTGACGGTCTGCGCGTTTGGTTTTTCTACGGTTATTTTTGCGCCGCTGATTGAATGGCTGATCAAAGGCTATGGCGTCAAGATCTCTTTTTTGATTCTTTCCGCGGCTTTTTTTACAGTGGTTGTGGCGTTATATAGCTTTATAAAGCTACCGGACGCGGCTGCGGCTTCGCCCGCTTCCGAAGCGCTGCTTGCAAAAAAGCAATTTACACTCAAACAAACCCTCGCCTCAAAAGAGTTTTACCTCCTCACGTTCTCGCTTATGTTGGGTACGGCGGCGTTCTTTATTCTCAATCCCTCGCTGAAAACGCTTGCGCCGGAGCGCGGTCTCAACGGAGCGATGGGTACAGCGCTGGTGATGGTCACAGGCGTCGCGAATGCGCTGGGTCGTCTGGCTGTGCCGCTATTGTCGGATAAAATCGGGCGCAACTGGGGCGCGCTGTGTACCATTGCTGTCACCTCAATTTGTGCCGCAACCATGTGCTTTGCGCAGTCCTATCTATTTATGGGGCTGGTTGCTGTTACAGCGTTCTGTTACGGCGGCTTTTCGGGCATCTATCCTCTTCTTGCGGCGGATTACTTCGGCATCAAAAATGTTGCCTCAAACTATGGCGCGATCATGGTCGGCTTTGCGCTGTCTGCGTTGTTGTTCCCAATCGGGTTACGCGTAATCACCGGCGATACACAAAAGTTTATTGTGCTTGCCATACTTGCCGCCGTGGGCGCATCCCTTGTCGTAGTGCTGATGATAAGCAAAAAGAAGAAAGCCGCCTGAGGAACAGGCGATAAAATAAGCGCGTATCCTTTATGTTCAGGATACGCGCTTTGTTTTTTTGCGTTAGAATTTAATATACAATGTTCAGGCTCTTGCCGTCTGCGGAGGCTGTATACTTCAGCGTACCGGCTTTTACTTCTTTGTCCAGCGCGCCCTTGATTGCTGTGACCATTGCGGCGTTGGTCGGAACGATTGTGGTTTCGAGGGTCAGGTGCTTCGGTCCGTAGACGTTTTTCTTCACGGCAAATCCGGTGATCCACCAGTGTTTTCCGACAGGACGGTCAACCAGCACGGTCTTTTTGTCGAGGATTAAACGGAAGGACATGCCGATGCGTTCTGCGTCGGTGGCGGTGTCATAAAAGCCGTTGATGCGGGTGGTGGGCTTGTTGTAGAGTCCGACTTCACCGCCGGTGGTGACGAAATAGCGGCCCTTCCAAAGCTGGAGCATCCAGTCTTTACCCGCATACTTAAACTTCAGGCGGACGGTTGCGATATCGACCATATCGTTGCCGCTCAGCAGCAGATCGTCATAAATCTTTGTGTAGCCGAGCTTGCGCTGCCAAGTAATGTCCGAGGTAAGGGCATATTGCTCTTTTACATTCATTTCATAGCCCAGACTGGCAAGCCCGCTGTTGCTGTCCAGCCCGGAGATTAGACCTGTGTTCGTGTTATACGAAATCTTCGGGTCAAATTTTACAACGCTGCCGTCGCCGTAAGCAGGATAAAGCATGATTTTATAAACACCGGCTTTTGCGGTTTTTTCCGCTTTAATGCTCACCTTTACGGGCATTCCCATAGAGACGCCGAGCGTGCGCTGCTTGCCCATTTCGCTAAAGTTTCTCGCGGCTTCCGCTGCGTCTGCCTTTGCCAGGTGGCGGTCACGCATGCCGTTAAACACGCCTGGCATGATGGAATAAAGCCAGCGGACATTTTTGTAAACATCAGGCAAGCTGTTGGCCAGCTTGTTTCCGTCAAGACCGCTATAGCCTTCGATCTCTTTCAGCATCGCGGTTAAGGTATCATCAAATTCGACAACCAGCTTTTTTGCGGACGCCTGCTTTGCGTAGTAGCTGTTCAGGTTCCAGGGTTGATTTGTGTCCTGCGCAGCAGCCCCTGCGGAAGAAAACGCGTTGAGCAGAGCCAGCATGGCGGAGATAATGGTGATCATTAGGTTCGTGATCATGGGAAGCCTCCTTTAAAAATATTATTTAATCACTTTATTCGGTCTTTAGTTCCGGAAAGAAAGCGTAGTCCGTGATATAGAACTCCTCCGGCTTAAAGGGTTCTTTTTCGAGCTCGCGGAAATGGATCTTTCCCATGGGGGTATAAGGGAGTTCTTCCACGACCTTATAGGCAATGGCGCGGTCGCGTTCGGGCAATACCTTCAGGCAGAACATGTCGATGTCCTTAAGCGCGTTGAGCTTGTCCTCTGCGGTTGGGTAATTGCCGCGCAGGACCACGAACGCGGAGGGAATCACGCCCGCCATGCCCTCAATGTGCTGCAGACCCACCACCGCGCAGCTGTGTACCGCCTCGTGGGTCGAAATCGCGTTTTCGATGGGCGAGGGGTGTACGGTGTGACCGTCGGGACGCATGATAGAGCGCTTGTATCTGTCGACAAAGTAAAAGATACCGTTTTCATCCATATGCCCCTTGTCGCCCATGCGGTAGTACTTCGTGCCGTCGGGACCGTAGTGTGTAATTTCTGCGGTCTGTTCGGGCATGCCCCAGTATTCCTTCATCATGCTCCGGCTGTTCACACAAAGCTCGCCGTCTACGCCGTATGGTACTTCCTCCATGGTATCGGGGTCGATGACCATCGCGCGGCAGTTCGGCAGCAGGTAACCCACGTTGCCCTCAGCCTGCCAGTTGATGTTTTCGTCGTTTAAATAATTCTGCATTACGGAAATTGAGCCGCCAAGTTCCGTGGAACCATAGCCCACGCGCAGCCCGCCCTCATAGCCGCTTTGCGCAAAAATCTTGTTGATGAACGCTAAAGAAGCCGGCGTAATCTTGTCGCCGCCGGAAGCGGGAATCCTTATGAATGATAAAATATTATTTTTTTGCTGCAGCTTCGGGTGTCTTGCCAGCTGCTCAAAAAAGCGCGGCACGCCCATGAAAATGTTGGGTTTTGTGCGCAGCACCATTTCCGCGAACTTATTCGGGTCAAAGATAGGCACCAAAATAATCTCGCAGCCCGCCAGCAGGCTGGCATGCATACCGCATAATACCCCGTAAGCCGCGAAGAACGGAATAAACCCGCCGAAGGTCAGCCCGCGCGAGTGCTCGTCATGCATCTTGCTGCACTTATAAGCGCGTATCATGGCGTTCATGGATTCGTGCGTATGAACAGCGCCCTTAATCATACCGTCGGAGGATGTTCCGCTGGTATACATCACGGCGGCGGGCATTTCGTTGATAAAACGGGCTTTGATGTCGTCGTCATAGGTGTATTTTTTAATAAAATCGGTGTGGAAAATATATTTTCCGCCGTTCATGCGACCTTTCGCAAACTTTTTCTTTTTAATTCCATAGACGATTTTACCGAGGTTCGGTACGGGTTTGATCCCAAACTTCAGGGAATCCGTAGGGCTGACTACAACAACCGTGGGCAGCTTGTCCAGCACTTCGTCAATTTTCGGGTCACAGATGTTCATGATTGTGACCAGCAGCTTTGAGTTGGTCATGTTTACGCGCTCTGCGATGCCCAGACCGTTGGTACGCGGGTCGATCAGGTTTGATATGGCGCCGATGCGCCAGCAGGCGTAGTTGTAAACAATAGATTCCTTCACATTCGGCAACGAAAGCGATACATAATCCCCCTGCCGCACGCCGAAGCCATAAAGGGCGCGGGCAACGCGGTCGATGTCCTGATCCAGTTGATTAAACGTCGTACGCTGTCCCATAAAATTGCAGGCATAATCCAGTCTTTCTTTGCCTACAGTATGCCGAAACAGGAATGCGTCGGCAGTCATGTCCAATCCGTCCCAGGCATCCCATAATTCATCTTCAGAATACTGAAGCATATGCGGCGCGTCTTGGGATGCAAAACCGGTTTTTTCTTTCACGGGTCATTTCTCCTCCTAATGCACAGTTTATCTACAATATTCTAACAGATTGGCAATGCTTTGTCAACACGGGATTCTGTGCCATTTCCAACTGAAAACGTCCTTGACATTTTGTTCACAGTCTGTTATAATCTGCACAGGAAACTGAGAAAGGGGCGTTTTTTTGATGAAAAATGTCAAGGCAATTCTGAGCATTATTATGGCAGTGGTGCTGTTGTTCGGCACAGCGGTTACAGCTTCTGCCGCACCGGCAACCACCAAAGCAGCGGCAACGACGACTAAAGCACCGGCAAAAGGTACCAGCGGTTACCCCATTGTTTATATGCGCGGGTCCTGGAATCCGCTTTATTTTGATGTAGATACCGCAAATCAGCGCCCGGCGTTTAACTCCACAAAAATTGTGGACAAGTTTGCGCCCATTCAAGATAAATTGATGAGCAATCTGTCTTCTTTAAAGTTTGATGCCGTTGCGGACGACATCATCAAACTGTTGTGGGAAATGTTTGGGAATATCCGTTTTGATGAAAAAGGCAAGAGCGTTGTGCCGGGCAATACGCACGACGTAGGGAACTACAAGTTTTCCGGCAACTCTGTGTTTTTCGCGTTTGACTGGCGGCAGGACCCCATGCAGTCCGCAAGGGATTTAAAAGCTTATATTGATTGGGTTCTTTCCAAAACCGGTAAAGATAAGGTCAATATCACCTGCATCAGCGGCAGCGGACAAGTCATGCTGAGCTATTTGAAGCTGTACGGCACGAGCAAGCTTGCCAGCATGACCATCAACCTTACTCTGCAAAAGGGTACCTCAGTGTTCGGCGACCTTGCAACGCGCAAGCTGACGCTGAACGCCGACGCGCTCGCGCA
>JAVBSB010000042.1:0-4096 GCA_031547365.1 Oscillospiraceae bacterium
CTCTATCTTGCCGGGTATGTCTCCACCAAAGCGGATCTCATGGGCAACGCCGGTACCGCCGCGCAGATTACCGCGCAGCCGCCCGCCGTGGGCAGCGCACTGAACGTTCTCATGTTCGCCGTGCCGCCGGTGATTTTGCTGACCGCGCTGCTGCTGTATCTCAAGAAATACAAGCTGCACGGCGCGTATATGGAGAAAATCAAAGGCGACCTGGATGAACGCAGGCAATAAAAGCCACAAAGCAAGCGAATTCGCTTGCTTTGCAGGAATAATATAAGTTTGCGGCGCGCCGAGCCGTCGCTCCCTACGCCTTAACATTCTCAGGCATCCACTGCGCGTACCATTCGCGCAGCTTGGCTTCGTAGGCATCCTTACCGAGATAATACGCCAGAGCATGGTTTGCGCCTTCAATCAGCAGCAAATCCTTCGGAACCGTTGCCGCCTCATAGCAACGAACACCCATCTCTGTGGGGACAAAGGTATCCTCCGCGCCGTGGATGAATAAGGTCGGCTTAGTAAATTTATCAATATTGCCGTAGGGATCGGAGTCCTTTTTGATGGACTTGCCCGTAAAAATTTTAAACCACGCCGCCGCAACCCAATAGCAGGGCATAAATTTTAGACCGAGGTCGCGCCTTCCGGCAAGAGTCACCATTTCATAGCCGTTGGTAAATCCGCAGTCCTCCACGACGCACTTGATATAGTCGGGCGGGTTATGGGCGTTACAGTTCATCACCGTCGCGCCGCCCATGGAGGTGCCGTGCAGCACGACTTCGGTATCAGCGCCGAGGCGTTTGACATAGACATCTGCCCAGTCCAGAATATCGCGCCATTCGAGCGCCGCAAAGCCGATGAATTTTCCGTCGCTGCGACCGTGGCTGCGATGGTCAGGCAACAGGATGTTATAGTTCAGCTCTTCGCGGTAAAACCTGAGAAACGCGCCGTACTCATTCGGACCTGTACAGGTGTAGCCGTGCGAGAAAACGACCAGCTTGTTTGAAGGCTTGGGCGACGGCAAAAAATAACCCCGTAAAGTCAGACCGTCGCGCGCTTTTAAAGAGACATCCTCCGGGTTTTGGCTGAACAGGTAGTCAACCCCTTCCCGATTCATTGTATCGCGCACCTGCGCTTTCGGGTCGGGCTCATGAATTTTTTTGCGTTTTTCGCGGCGGGTCAATGACTTGATATAAGCCACGGTACCGACTAAAACCGTCAGGGCGATTCCTAAACTTACCAGGCTCGTCAGAATATACCATAACCATCCCATAATTGCTGCCTCCCTGCAATTCTTAAATTTTATAATTATCATACTAGATAAAGGAGCATTTGTCAATGGAATTCATGCAAAACCTGCTGACCGAGGAAATGAAAGCGCGCGGCTGCGGCTGCCCCGTAGAGGTCGCTTTTATTGAGGATGCCAACTTTTCCGATAAGGACTGCTACCGGATTGCGCACGACGGCAACACGGTTACGATTACGGCGCAGGGCAGGCGCGGACATATCTTCGGGCTTGGACGGCTGCTGCGAAAGCTGGATGTCTCAGAGGGGACAGCGCGGCTGGTTACCAATATATCAGGCGACTACGCGCCGCGTATGCCGATACGCGGACACCAGCTGGGCTTTCGCGCAAACAACAACACCTACGACGCCTGGACGCCTGCGCAGTTCCGCCGCTACGAGCTGGAGCTGATGTATTTTGGCACGAACATCGCGGAGCATGTACCCGACGAGGGCGGCAACACAGGTCCGCTGATGCCCATGGCGCCCAACGAGATGCTCACGCAGGTTTCTGCCATTTCAGAGGAGCTGGACATGGACCTCGGGCTTTGGTACCCCATTAACCACCGCCAGCCGGAGGATGAGGCGGAAGCCGAGCGCAGGAACGTATTCTCCCGCCTGCCGCGCCTGGACTATATTTTCATTCCCGGTTCCGACCCCGGTGATTTAGCGCCAGACGAGCTGTTTAAACGCGGAGAGCTCTATACGCGTCTGCTCAAGCAATACCATCCGGCGGCGAAAATGTGGATTTCAGCGCAGATGCCGCACAACTCCCCTCTTTGGCCGATTCAGTTTGCCGAGCAGGTACACAGGCAGCCCGAATGGCTCGAAGGCGTAATCATGGGACCGAACCACGCGTTCAGCACCGAGGGTCTGCGCCGCATGACCCCCGAACGCTATGCCATGCGGCTGTACCCCGACATAACCCACAACGTGCGCTGCGAATACCCCGTGCACTACAACTTGGATGACTGGCACTTTAGCCTGACCAGCACGCTCAGCCGCGAGAGCGTTAATCCCCGCCCGCAGGAATTCCAGATGCTGCACCGCAGGACCCGCGGCTTTCTCTCCGGCTCGGTAAGCTATTCCGAGGGCGTGAACGACGACGTAAACAAGATGCTCTGGACGGACATGGATTGGTTCGGCGACGGGATTACCCTCACAGAAAGTCTTGAAGACTACGCGCGCCTGTTCCTTTGGGGCGCAGACCCATCGCTTGCCGCCAAAGGCATTCTGATGCTTGAGCATAATTGGCAGGGTGACCCTGCCGAAAACCCGGGCATAGATTACTGTCTTGCGCTCTGGGAAAAATTACGGATGGACTGCCCCGCGCTGGGCGAGAACTGGCGCTTCAATCTGTTGCTGTTCCGCGCAAAATGCGACGCCTATGTGCGGCAAAAGCGCATGTTTGAGCTTGCGGCAATCGCCCGGCAGGATTGGGAGGCTGTTTACCCGCCGCATGATCTGTTCCCGCTGGCGGAAACGCTGTTTAAGCAAATTGGCATTCAGCTGGACGTTGAGCACTTCGGCGGACTGCGCTGGGAGCGCGGCTGCGTGCTGGACACCATAGACCGACCCATCACCGACCTGCCCTGGCTGCGGCTGCAAAAAGAACGCGGCTTGCTTGCGCAGAGTCTGCGCCGCAATGACGTTGCGCCCGACGAATTTTACTTTTCCTTTGCGCTGCATTCACGCGAGACCCTCAACGCTGAGCAATTCGGGGAGTTTTACCTCGACTTTCAGGGGGACAGACCTTCCAACGACGGCAGTCTGCCGACCTGCCTGCACCGCGTGTTCGACCACTTCGGCTTGCGCTGCCGCCTGGGCGGCTTTACCCCCGGGCAGGACTATGTTTTACGCGTGACGTGGTTTAAGGAAGGCAACCCGAACGCAAAGAATTTTAGTATCACCGCAAACGAACACGATATATACCGCGGCGCGCCCTACGGCGGTACGCCCGACCCCGAATTCGACGAAGCAATGCTTGCGCCGAATTATTACACGCGCAGCTACCGCCTTCCCGCTTCAGTGTTTGAAAACGGCTGCCTCTCTTTGGAAATGCACGAGCCAATTAGCGGCATTATGCTGAGCGAATTTTGGATTATTAAGTCATAATAGAGTTGTAGCGCAGAAATATTTGGATTTTTTGTGAATTATAAAAAAAAAGCTTGACACCGTTGTAGTTTGGTGCTATACTATGGGTAGTCAAGAGGCAGAAATACTAAAGCCTCACCTAACAATGCTTTCTCCATTTTGCTTCATACAAACCCTTCAACCCTAATGCCCGGAGCTAACGCTTCGGGCATTAGGGTTTTTATATGCCCGGTTCTTATAATTTACCGATTTCACCGGACAGTATATGAAATTGTTCATCGGAATCCCTTGCAAAGCATTAAAAATTATGCTATGATAACAAATAGCATTTGTGATTTTTTTCTGGAGGCGATTTTATGAAGCGCATATATCGTACAGGTTTATTTATCTTGTTCGGTCTTGCATTTACAGCGCTGTTTGCGGCAGGTATTTCAGCTGCGCCTGCCCTCAGTATTGAACAGGTCTATTTGCAGCAGGACCAAGCCTTTTATGCTACGCCCTACGGCGACGAAAACTTTCATTACATCATAGCGCGGGATGGCTCTGTCCTCACGGAGGAAAATGGCGTTTGGTACTATGCAGGCACCGGCGACCGCTATCTGCTTGATCCGCCTTCTGTTAAAATCAGCGAGGCGGAATGGGTGCGGCAGCAGACCGTAAAGCACCCTGCCCCCGACCGCAGCGAGCTTTTACAAGACTTCAGCGCAGACGAAAATACAGTTAC
>JAVBSB010000134.1:0-5826 GCA_031547365.1 Oscillospiraceae bacterium
CGAGCGCAATTTGCTTGAATGCGACCTGCTGATCCTCGACGACCTCGGCGCGGAATTTTCTACGACCTTCACGCAGTCGAGCATTTATAACATTGTTAACACCCGCATGATGGCCTCGCAGCCGGTGCTCATCAGCACGAATTTAAGCACCGCGCAGTTTAACGAAAAATACGGCGAACGCATTACCTCGCGCGTGATCGGCAACTATACCGTACTGCGGTTTTTCGGCAGCGACGTGCGCCAGGCAAAGCTAAAGAGCAAGTGAAACCCTTTAGCACAGGCTTTTTTTCTTGAATTCCTACTTTTTTCCATGGGAAAAAGTAGGTTTTTTTGAGGCTTGAAATATCTATATGTTGTGTCGGAAAAATAAAATAGCTAAAAATAAAACTATATTTTGTGCATTTAGCCTATTGCTTTTTTCGGAAGCATCTGATATAATGCTATGAGAATCGGATGATATGGAAGGAAGAGAACTCATGAAGGTAATCAAGCGCGACGGATCCTCGGTAGATTTTGACCGGAGTAAAATCGTGACCGCCATTCAAAAGGCGAACGAAGCCGTGGAGGAAAACGACCGCGTTACGCCTGCGCAAATCGAAGCCATCGTACAGAGTATTGAGGGCCGCTCCCGCCAGCGCATTTTGGTTGAAGATATTCAGGACGTAGTGGAGCAAAAGCTGATGGAGCTTGGCAAGTACATGCTTGCCAAGGCATATATTATTTATCGCTATACCCGCGCGCTGGTGCGCCGCGCAAACACGACCGACGATTCGATTTTAAGCCTTATCCGCGCGACGAACAAAGACGTGATGGAGGAAAACTCCAATAAGAATGCCGTCACGGCGGCTACGCAGCGCGACCTGATCGCAGGTGAAGTCTCACGCGACCTGACGCGCCGCATTTTGCTGCCGGAGAAGATCTCGAAGGCGCACGACGAGGGTACGATTCATTTTCACGATTCTGACTACTTCGTGCAGCCCATTTTCAACTGCTGCCTGATCAACATAGGGGATATGCTCGACAACGGTACGGTGATGAACGGCAAGCTGATCGAAAGCCCCAAGAGCTTTCAGGTCGCATGCACGGTGATGACGCAAATCATCGCCAGCGTTGCAAGCAACCAATACGGCGGGCAGAGCGTGGACATCAGCCATTTGGGTAAATATTTGCGCCGCAGCCACGAAAAATTCAGCAAACAAATCGCCAGGGAGGCGGGGGACGGCATCACCGCCGAGGCGCGCGAAGCGGTAGTCAATGCGCTGACCATGGCGGAGCTGCGTTCCGGCGTGCAGACGATACAATACCAGATCAATACGCTCATGACCACCAACGGGCAAAGCCCCTTTGTTACGATTTTTATGAACCTCCAGGGGGATGACCCTTATGTGGAAGAAAACGCGCTGATCATCGAAGAAATCATCCGTCAGCGCCTGCAGGGCATTAAAAATGAGAAGGGCGTGTATGTCACGCCCGCCTTCCCGAAGCTCATCTATGTATTGGACGAGCACAACTGCCTGACGGGCGGCAAGTATGATTATCTGACGAAACTCGCCGTGCAGTGCAGCGCGAAGCGGCTGTACCCCGACTATATTTCAGCGAAGAAAATGCGCGAAAACTACGAGGGCAACGTCTATAGCTGCATGGGCTGCCGCAGCTTCCTCACGCCGTGGAAGGACGTGGACGGGAGCTATAAATTCGAGGGACGCTTCAATCAGGGCGTGGTGAGCCTCAACCTGCCGCAGATCGGAATCCTTTGCCGCGATAAAGGCGAAGAGACCTTCTGGAATATGCTCGACGAGCGGCTTGACCTCTGCTTCGAGGCGCTGATGATCCGCCACAATGCCCTCAAGGGTACCAAGAGCGACGTTTCGCCCGTACACTGGCAATACGGCGCGATTGCCCGCCTGGAAAAAGGCGAGGTGATCGACAAATACCTGCTGGGGGGCTACAGCACGATCTCGCTGGGCTACATCGGTTTGTACGAAGTGACGAAGCTGATGAAGGGCGTCAGCCACACGCAGCCGGAGGGCGAAGCCTTCGCGATGGAAATCATGAAGCGCATGCGCGCCGCGGCGGACAAATGGAAGCAGCAGACCAGCATTGGCTTCGGGCTTTATGGCACGCCGGCGGAAAGCCTTTGCTATCGCTTTGCGCGCATTGATAAAGAGCGCTTCGGTACGATTGAGGACGTGACAGACAAGGGCTACTATACCAATTCCTATCATGTGGACGTGCGCGAAGAAATCGACGCGTTTAGCAAGTTCAACTTTGAAAGCCAGTTCCAGCGCGTCAGCTCGGGCGGGTCAATCAGCTATGTGGAAGTGCCAAATATGCGCCACACCCTCGAGGCGATGGAAGACATCGTACGCTTTATCTACGACAACATCCAGTACGCGGAGTTCAATACAAAAAGCGACTATTGCCATGTCTGCGGCTTCGACGGCGAAATTACGGTCAACGATCAATTTGAGTGGGAATGCCCGCAGTGCCACAACAAAGACCACGCGAAGATGAACGTCACCCGCCGCACCTGCGGCTACTTGGGCGAAAACTTCTGGAACGTCGGCAAAACCAAGGAAATCAAGGCGCGGGTGCTGCATTTATAGGCGTTAGATAACCACTGGTTAAGCCGACAAAGCCGGTAGGGGCGGCTCGCAGCCGCCCGCAAAACCAATAACAGAAGGGCTTCTGGACTTCGGGCGATTGTGAATCGTCCCTACATTAGACGCGAAAGAGGAGCGCTTTTCATGAGAATAAAACGCCTGATCGCGCCGGTTCTGGCGCTTTGCCTGCTGGCTTCCCTTTGCGCCTGCGAGCTTAAGCCCGCAAAGCCGTTGTCCGAGATGGGGCTTGTGAAGCGCTTTGTGACAGGCAGCGGGAACGTTACCGAGAAAAAAACAGAATTAAGCGGCGACCGCGATTATACCTTGTCTGTCAGCGGCGTTGCGATTCAGGGCTCCGATAAGCAGGTGGAGCTGCAGATTGACGAAAGCCTGGAAGACACGGTGAGCATTACCGCGGATGACAACATCATTGAGCATGTGATTGTTAATTTTGATGACCCAGTCGGCAAGATATCACTATATTTTACGAAGAAAATAGTGCTTTCACCCACGAAATTAATTATCAAAGTGGGCGTGCCGGTGCGCAAGCTTAACGTCAGCGGCGCGTGGAATTTCAATTACAGCTGCCCAAGCGTCAAGGACTGCGATGCTTCAATCAGCGGCACCGCCAATGGCGATTTTGTGTTTGGCACAGCGGAACGCATCAAGTTTGACCTCAGCGGCGCGGTGAATGTGTCGCTAAAGGGTAGTACGCAGGCGGCTGCGTTTGGAATCAGCGGAACAGGCAATATTCACGCGTTTGACCTGATTGTCCAGACAGCCGACATAGAAATCAGCGGCGCGGGGAACTGCGAAATTACCGCGGAACAACGCCTTGACGCAGAGATCAGCGGTCTGGGGAAAGTGATTTACGACGGCGAACCCGAGGTGCAGCAGGCGATCAGCGGCCTGGGGCAAGTGAAACATAAGTGAAAGGCGACACATTGGAATTGCAGCTGCGCAAGCCTAAAATGATATTGTTTGACTACGGTCAGACGCTGCTGGCAGAAACAGAATATGACCCGCTGCGCGCAACGCGTGTACTGATGCAGTATGCCGTGAAAAATCCGCGTGATTTAACGCCGGAGCAAATCGGAGCGTTTGCGGAAGAATTATATGAAAAAGTCTGCATGCCGGCGCGAAGCATCCACCGCGAAGTGCACACATGGCAGTTCGAGCGTCTGCTCTATGACCTGCTGCAAATTGAGTTTTCTATCCCGCGCGAAGAGCAGGAATTTATTTTTTTCGGCGCAGGCATCCGTGCCGTTGCTATGCCCCACGTTGCACAGCTGCTTGATTTTTTAGCGGAAAACAATATTCGCAGAGCCGTTGTGAGTAATATATCTTCCTCCGGCAAGCAGCTGAAAGAACGCATTGCGCGCGCGCTGCCGGGATACGAGTTTGAGTTCGTGATTGCCAGCAGCGAATACGCTGTATGCAAGCCGGATCCGCTGATTTTTCAGCTGGCATGCGCCAAGGCGGATTTGGAGCCGCAGGACATCTGGTTTTGCGGGGATCATCCTCGCTTTGACGTGGAAGGCTCTTATGCGGCGGGCATGACGCCCGTGTGGTTTACTGATACGACCATCGAATGCACATGGCGCAAGCCGGAATCCGCCCGGTCGCAGTGTCCGCATTTGCATCTGCACGACTGGCGCGAACTGATCGAACTGATCAAAAATCTTGAATCATAGCTTGGGAACGATATGAATTATTCCAATTTGAAATATCACGATGTCGCAAACGGCGTAGGCATACGCGTGTCGCTGTTCGTCTGCGGCTGCGAGCACGCCTGCCCGGGTTGTTTTAACCCCGAAGCCTGGCAGTTCAGCTTTGGCGAGACATATACGCCGGCAGTTGAGCAGCAGGTCATTGATGCTTTGCGGTTGGAGCACATACGCGGGCTGACGCTGCTCGGCGGCGAACCTTTGCACCCGCGCAACCGCGTGGATGTATTGCGGCTGATTGAGCGTGTGCGCCATGCATTGCCCGAAAAAGATATTTGGTGCTACACGGGCTATCTGCTGGATAAAGAGCTGCTGCCCGAGTGCGCAAGCGACGAAACCCTGCGTCGCCTGCTGGAGCAGATTGATATACTGGTGGACGGGCGGTTTATGCAAGCCCGCAAAAGCATGAACATCCGCTTCCGCGGCAGCGATAACCAGCGAATTCTGCGCTGCAAGGAGTCGCTACGGGTTGGAAAAGCAGTTTTAGCAGAAGAATACAACTAAAAAGGAGTAAGTTATGATACCACCCCTCCGCGTACGCGCTCTGCGCGAAAATGCCGCCCTGCCTGCCTATGGCTCGGAATTTGCCGCAGGCGCTGACCTTTGCGCCTGCATAGACGAAGCATGGTTGTTCCAGCCGGGCGAAACGAGGCTTGTCCCAACAGGCATTGCCGTTGAGGTTCCGGCAGGCTATGCAGGCTTGATCTATGCCCGCAGCGGCCTTGCAAGCAAGCGCGGTCTTGCGCCTGCCAATAAGGTCGGTGTTGTAGATGCGGATTATCGCGGCGAAGTGATGGTTGCGTTGCACAACCATTCGAGTACCGCGCAGGAAATTGCGGCGGGTGAACGCATTGCGCAGTTGGTTGTCGCGCCGTTTTTGCAAGTGCAATACGAATGGGCGGACGCTCTGGAGGACACTCTACGCGGCGCAGGCGGCTTTGGATCAACAGGGAAATAAAAAAGCAACAGGACGGCAATTGCCGCCCTGTTTTTCTGTAAATTACAATATTACAGCTTGCCTGCTGCCTTGTCCTGCAAATACGCCGAACCTTCGGGGATAACATAGCATACGGCTTTTTCCTTCAGAGCAAAGGTGCTGTCGTTAACGTAGCGCGTTTCGCCGTCTACGTTCACTGCCGCCGGTGTGTCGCAGTGCACCCGCATTACCTTGCCGCGCTGCAGCGAAGCGCACTCCCAGTCGAGGTGCTCGCCGCGCTTGTAGACGTTGATCATTGTGATCAGCTTCATCCGCCCAAAGGCTTGCTTCACTGTGACGCAGTCGAGCAGACCGTCGTCGGGCAAAGCGCGCGGACAGCCCTTGTAGCCGCCGCCGTACCAGCGGGAGTTCCCGCCCAGGGCGAACAGGTACTGCCCCGAAACCGGCGGATTGTCGTCGACTTGAATGGTGAATTTTGCGCCGAACTTCCGTAACAGGCAATAAACCAAGGCAGCCGTATAGGCAAATTCTCCGCTCATCCAGGGAATTTTTTTAAAGC
>JAVBSB010000070.1:0-4968 GCA_031547365.1 Oscillospiraceae bacterium
TGTGCTATACTTTATAAGTTGCAGTTTTGCTACGGGAGGGCACAAAATGGCATCGCAAACAGTTGAAAAAATTCTTGCGGCGGAGCAGTCCGCAGCGCAGACGGTTGCGCAGGCACATACGCAGGCTGCCGAAATCACAGACAAAGCCGCGCGTCAGGCCGACGCAGCCTTAGAGCGCAGCGCAGCGCAGACCGCGGATTCCGTTGCCGCCATCGAAAAAGCGGCGCAGGAGGCAGCCGAAAAGCTTTATGCAGAAGCAGACGCAGCGGCGCAAGCCAAAGCCCGGGCAGTCCGCACAGCGGCGCAGACGAAGCTGGATTCCGCGCGGGCGCTGGTGATTTCCATGATAATTCCCGAATAAGAGGATCATACGATATGGCGAAGCTGAAGCTGCAGCGCATTGAGCTGGTCGCCCCGCTCAGTCAGCGCAAAAAAATAATTGAATATTTACAGCGGCGCGGCGTGGTGGAGCTTACGGACCGCGCGGATGAAGGCTTACAAAAAATGGACACCGCCGGCAGTGTGGCGCAATTTGAAAATGCGCGCGGCATAGCTTTGGCGGCGCAGTCCGTATTGCATGACTATGTCCCCGCAAAAAAGGGCATGTTCGCCTCGTTTGCAGGAAAACATGTCTGGAAAACCGACGACTTTGGTCTGCAAGTGAAAAAAATCGACGACTATCTGCGCGTCTGCCGCGACATCAATGCCCGCCGGGCAGCGATCACACAGGCGAAAGCGGGGGTCGTCCGCGCAACCATGCAAATTGATCAATTGCAGGCGTGGCAGGCATTCGACCTTCCGCTTGATTTTGAGGGTACCGCAAGCACAACGGCATTTATCGGCACAGTTCCCGGGCTTTACAAAAGCGATTTACTGGCTGAACAGCTCGGCGCGCCTGCAGAGGTCGAGGTACTCTATGCCGCTGCGGAGCAAAGCAATGTCTTCGTGCTTTGCCATAAAGCCAACGAGGCTGAAGTTTACGCCGCCCTGCGTGAGCGCGGCTTTGCGGCGCTTTCGGGCGGTAATCTTTCCCCCGCAGAGCAGTCCGCGCAATATACCGGCGCAATCGCCGCATATACCGCCGAAATTGAACAAAGCGAGGCTGCCATACGCGGCTATGCGGATTTCATGCAGAATATTGAGTTTTTGCTTGATTATTTTGATATGCGCGCGCAAAAATATGAGGCACTGCAAAGCCTTGCCATGACGCAAAATGTTTTTATCGCAGAAGGGTATATCCCCGAGAAATACGCCGCGCAGATCACCGCGGAGCTTGAGCAAAAATACACCATTGCAATCGAAATCACAGAGCCGGACGCAGAAGATGACGTTCCGGTTTTGTTACAGAACAATGCCTTTGTCGCTCCGGTGGAATCCGTCACCGCAATGTACGCCCTCCCCGCAAAGGACGACATCGACCCCAACCCCGTTATGGCGTTCTTCTATTATTTTTTCTTCGGCTTAATGCTTTCCGACGCGGGCTATGGTCTCCTGCTTGTGCTGGGCTGCGGCTTTGCCCTGTGGAAGCTGAACCTCACCCGCCGTATGCGCAACAACATGAAGATGTTCCTCTATTGCGGCATCTCCACAATATTTTGGGGCGCAATGTTCGGCAGCTGGTTCGGCGATATAATCCCTGTTATCTTTACGCAGTTTCTGCACAGACCTGCGCCGCAGCTGGCGATATGGATGGACCCCGTGGCGAACACAATGAAGCTGCTGCTGGTCTGCTTTGGTCTGGGCATCGTGCATCTGTTCGCAGGCGTAGGAGCAAACTTCTATAAGCTCTGGAAGGCAGGTCAAAAATTCGACGCGCTGTGCGAATCCATTCCCGTTTATCTTACCATCTTAGGCGTGGCGCCCATCGCGGCAGGTATTTTAACGACTGTACCCGCCTATCTGTCAAATTACGGCAAATATTTTGCCCTGGCAGGCGTGGTGCTCATCGTACTCACCGCCGGCCGCGCGAATAAGGGTATCATAAAAAAACTCAGCGGCGGTCTGGGGCTCAACGGTCTTTACGGCATCATCGCGGGCTATTTGGGCGACATTATATCCTATTCCCGCCTGCTGGCGCTGGGGCTTTGCACCGGCATTATCGCGGGTGTTGTGAATATGCTCGGCGCGCTTCCGTCTAATCCAGCGCTTAAAGCGGTCTTGCTCGCTGTCGTATTCGTGCTCGGGCACGCGCTGAACATGGCGATCAACGTGCTGGGCGCTTATGTCCACACCAACCGCCTGCAATTTGTCGAAATGTTCGGTAAATTCTATTCCGGCGGCGGGCGCGCATATGAACCGTTCAAAATGAAAACAAAATATATCACTTTCAAGGAGGACTTACTCAATGATTAATCTTGGCGCTGTCTTGGCGGTCATCGGGGCTGTTTTGGCCGCAGGTTTGGCGGGTATCGGTTCGGCAATCGGCGTGGGTCTGGTTGGTCAGGCTTCCGCGGGGGTCGTTACAGAGGACCCCGGCAAGTTCAGTAAACTGTTGATTCTCCAGCTGTTGCCCGGCACGCAGGGACTTTATGGCCTGCTGACGGCGGTGCTGGTGTTAAACAAAATCGGGCTGCTCGGCGGCAGCGTGCTGGAGCTTTCGGTACACCAGGGGCTGGCGTACCTGATCGCCTGCCTGCCTGCTGCGGTCGTGGGTTATTTTTCCGCCATTGCGCAGGCAAAAACGGGCGTTTCGGGCGTTAGCATCGTAGCAAAAAAGCCGGACGAAAGCGGCAAGGCCATCACCATGGCCGCGCTGGTCGAAACCTACGCCGTGCTGGCGCTGCTGATTTCCATTCTGGCGGTCAACGGAATTAAATAATATGAAAGACGGTGTCTTTCATACATGGTAGCTTTCGTAACAGTTATCAGGGAGGGTCTCACATGACCGGCACAGAAAAAATTATTAATCAAATCTTGCAAGACAGTTTTGCCCGCCGTGATGAAATACGCGCCAAGGCGCAGGAGCAGGCGGAGCGTACGTTAGCCGATGCTGACGCAAAGGCGCAGCAAGCCTCTGCCGCCGCGCTCCAGGCAGCGCGGGAAAAGGCAGCGTTTGATGTCGCGTCGGCAGGCTCGCGCAGTGCTGTTACAGAAAAGCGTGTTCTGCTTCAAGTAAAAAACGAAATCATCGCGGAAGTGATCGACGCTGCGCTGGCGCAGCTAAAAGCGCTGCCCGCGGCGGAATATTTCACCATACTTGCAAAACTGGCGGCGCAAAACGCGCAGCCGGGGCAGGGGGTCATGCGGCTTTCGCAGCGTGACCTGGATCGCCTTCCCGCGGATTTTGCGTCACAGCTGCAGGATATCCGTATCGACCCGCAGCCCGCAGCCATTGACGACGGGTTCATCCTGGCGTATGGCGATGTTGAGCAAAACTGCACCCTGCGCGCGCTTCTGTCCGCCCGCAAGGATGACATTAAGGACGCTTTATATGCGCACATTTTCGCATGAGAGGGGTCACATGAGGGACACAGACTACACCTATGCGGTGGCGCGTGTGCGGATTAATGAATTGACGCTACTCAGCGCAGCCGATATGGAACAGCTGATCAGCGCGCCGGGCTTTGATGCCGCCGAAGCCATCCTGCATAGCAAGGGCTATACGGATATTGAGGCAAAAATGGACGAAACCCGGCAACTGATCGCGGAGCTCCTGCCCCAAAACGGGGCGGGCGCATTGGATTTTTTAATTATTAAGAATGACTTTCATAATCTCAAGGCGCAGCTGAAGGCTCTTTTTTCGGGGCATGAGGCGCAGGGCTATCTCATGCGCCCTGCGGTCTACGACAGCGCCGCAATCGCGCAGCCGCTGCAGTCCAAGCGCTTTGACCAGCTGCCTGCATGTATGGCTGTCTGCGCGGAAACAGCCTACGACTTGCTGGCAACCACCCTCGACGGGCAGCTTGCCGACGCGGTGATTGACCGCCGGGCGTTGGAGACAATGCTTGCTTTGGCAGGCGGTCTGGGCAATGCCTTTGCGGCGCAGCTTGCCGAAAAAATCTGCGCCTTTGCCAACATTAAAATTGCGTTGCGGGCTGCGCATACAAAAAAATCGCAGGACTTTCTCGAAAAATCTTTGTGCAGCTGCGCAAGCTTAAGCAAAAAAGATCTTCTCGCCGCGTGCGCGCAGGGCAATATTGAGGGCTTTCTGCGCGAAACAACTTATCGCGGCGCGCTGGACGCATTGGCGCAATCCAATGCGGCTTTTGAAAAATATTGCGACGACGCTCTGCTTGATTTTGCGTCCTCAGCAAAGTGGAAGAGCTTCGGCGTCGAACCCGTAATCGCGTTTTATCTGGCGCGCGAGGCCGAGGTAAAAAGCCTGCGCATCCTGATTTCCTGCAAGCGAATCGGCGTGCCCGCGCAGGAAATCCGCAAGAGAGTGAGGCAGCTGTATGTATAAAATCGCAGCCATGGGCGACCGTGACAGCATCTACGGTCTGTCGGCGCTGGGACTCGATATTTTCCCTGTAGATCAGGCGGATGAGGCAGCAAAGCTACTGCGTCGGCTGGGCGCAAACAATTACGCGGTGATTTATATTACAGAGGCGATCGCCGCGCAAATACCCGACGAAATCGACCGCTATCGCGACGACCGCGTGCCTGCGGTGATTCTGATTCCCGGCGTCAGCGGAAACACAGGCGCAGGGCTTGCCAATGTCAACCGCTCAGTCGAAAAAGCCGTTGGCACGAATATATTGAACTAAGAGGGATGAAACATGAGCAACGGAGCAATTCTGAAAATATCGGGACCGTTGGTGGTTGCCGAGGGCATGAAGGACGCCAATATGTTTGATATCGTGCGCGTCAGCGCACAGCGCCTGATCGGCGAAATCATTGAGATGCACGGCGATAAAGCCTCGATTCAGGTCTATGAGGAGACCTCGGGTCTTAAGCCGGGCGAAGCCGTGGAGTCCATGGGCGTACCCATGAGCGTAGAGCTGGGACCGGGTCTTATCGGCAGCATTT
>JAVBSB010000073.1:0-4073 GCA_031547365.1 Oscillospiraceae bacterium
GGCGCATCCTGCTGAGAGAAGGGCAGCGTCTTTTGCGCGAAATCGACGGGCAGCCGCTGAACTGGAATCAGTTCAAAAAGCTGCTTTTGCTGCGAGCGATCAATCGCGAAACCAAAAGCTGAGCGATGGCTGAAAAGGACGTAACTTAGTACGCGTTTTCATATTATAAAAAACGCCGCTTTATTTGGCTGTATCACTTGACAACAGTATAAATGCCGTGCTATAATCTCGCAGGTAAGCCGATTATGATTGAGAGGAGCAGCGTGCATGACTGTTACAGCATTCCAGATGGATTCCGTTTTTATGGGGGCACATGTACCCTGCACGCTGAGCGCTACGTATATATTCCACTGTCGATAACGCGGCAGGTGCAATGTTTACGGACGGTTCATGCGGGGCCGTCCGTTTTTATTTATACATTTTTGGGAGGATAAAGAATGATGCATAAGAAGGGGAAGAAAAAAAATAAAAAGCCCCGGCAATTGCCCGGCAGACTCCCGCAGGAAGTGCTCGCCCTGTTAAATGAGCAGGGCTTGCGCACCGACGATTTCATTCTCGGCGTTACCGGCGATATGGACAGCGAAGGCAATTTCTGTTCCGCATGGCTGGCGTTTGACAAGTTTGGGCTTTACCTTGCGTTCGGTCAGGAAGCCACCGAAAAAAAACGCAAGGGAAGCAGGCGTCCGCCGAAAACGACTTACGCATTACAGACGCTGCGCACCATCCCGCTGGAAGAAATTGAGGAGCTTAAAATTGAGCGATACATCACAACCGGGCAGCTGATCTCCGTTGAAAACGGCGAAGAATTTGCGCTGATGCGCTTTTCAATCGGTCTGTGCGGAAAATTCCAGCAGCTGTGTGACTGCGTAAACGCCCTGCACAACGACAAGGATATGTCACCCTTTTTGGTTGATACAGATGCATCGCAATATTGCGAAACCTGCGGCGAAAAATTTCCGGATTCCCGTAAAATATGCGCAAAATGCGGTAAACAGGGCTCCACAGTCAAGCGGCTGTTCAGCTTTTTTGGCGGCTATAAGTGGCAAATCGCCACCGTCCTGCTGTTTTTGCTGGCTATGTCCGGCTTAACGGTGTTGCTGCCAAAGGTCAGCACCGAAATGCTCTTTGACGACGTTCTGTCGAATACTACGGATCCGCTGGCAAAACGCATGACCGCGCTTGGGCTTTTAATTCTCAGCATCGCGGGCATAAAAGCGCTTAACATTTTGCTGCGTATGTGCTATGAGGTTGTGGTCGCGAAAGTCATGCCCTATGTCGTTTTCGACATTAAAAAGAAAATATTTTCCGCCATGCAAAAATTAAGCGTTCACTTTTTCTCCGGAAAACAGACCGGGCAGCTGATGGAACGTGTGACGCGTGACGCCACAAACATCTACTGGTTTTTCGTTGACGGCATGCCCAACATCATCGTAAGCATCGTGCAACTGAGCGGCGGCCTGGTGATGATGTTCCTCATCAGCTGGAAGCTCAGCTTGATTGTAATCGGCATCACGACGCCGATTTTATTATCCATTGCCTCGTTTGATAAGCTTTACCATCGCTTGAATCACAAAAATTGGGCAGCCAACGCCCGACTGACCTCCATGGTCAGCGACAACATAAACGGACAGCGGGTCATTAAAGCGTTTTCGCAGGAAGAAAAGGAGCTGGATCGCTTTACTAAGGTCAGTCTTGATTTACGCGGCGCCGAGCTGGGTCTTGCCCGTATGGAAAGCACGCTGTTCCCTTTCCTTTCGGCGATTGTTATGATTATGAGCACCGGGGTCATTCTGGTAGGCGGCTTTGATGTTTTGGGCGCAAGGCTGACAGTCGGCGGGCTGCTTAGCTTCGCGGTCTACCTTGGGATGGTACAGAGTCCGCTGGAGTTTTTATCGTGGGTGTTTAACTGGTGGTCACGCTGCAAGGATTCGGCGCACCGCGTCTTCGAAATCGTGGACGCGCAGCCTGATATTGTGGAAAAAGAAACGCCTGTTCCGCTTAAATCCCTGCGCGGAGACATGGAATTGCGCGAGCTGGAGTTTGAGTATGAGCCTGCCCGACCGATCATCAAGCGCGTAAGCCTGCATATCAACGCAGGGCAAATGCTTGGCATCGTCGGCAAAACGGGGGCAGGAAAAACCACAATCGCGAACCTGATTTCGCGCCTGTATGATGCAAAGGCAGGCGCCATTTTGCTCGACGGCGTTGATGTAAAGGACCTGCCGCTTAAGCTGCTGCGCGAGAACATCGGTCTGGTCAGCCAGGATATTTATTTGTTCACCGGTTCGATTGCGGACAACATCCGCTACGCAAAGCCCGAAGCTGACTTATCCGAGGTGATGGCCGCGGCGAAAGCCGCCGCAGCGCACGACTTTATCATGAAGCTGCCGGACGCCTACGAAACCTTTGTGGGTCAAGGCGGGCAGGAGCTTTCCGGCGGCGAGCGCCAGCGGGTTTCGATCGCGCGGGCGATTCTGCAAAACCCGAAAATTCTGATTCTTGACGAGGCAACCGCCGCCATGGATACCGCAACCGAGCGCAGCATACAGGAATCGCTCAGCGAATTAAAGGAAGGCCGCACAACCATCGCCATTGCGCACCGCCTGAGCACCCTGCGCAACGCAGACTTGCTGGCGGTGATACAGGACGGCGAGCTGTGCGAGTTTGGCAGCTTTAATGAGCTGCTGAAGAAAAAAGGCGCATTCTACGAGCTGTATCAGGTGCAGCAGCAGGCGCTTGCCACCATGGGCAGCATTGAAGATTAGGAGGGAAACAAATGACAGACGAACTGAGGACTGACTTTTCAAAAGCCGAAGACTGCGTTTTTTACCGCAACGCCAACGGTTTTTTGGGGATGAAAACAGGCGAAACTGACCACAAACGCGTACAGCTGCGCCGTGCGCTGCCCTTTTCCGCGCCGGATCAATATATTTGTGTTGCGGATATGGAAAACAAAGAGCTTGCGGTGCTCGAAAGCCTTGATGGGTTTGACGCGGAAACGCGCGCGCTGCTTGAGGCAGAGCTGGGCATCCGCTATTTTTATCCTATCGTCACACAGGTAAAGTCCATAAAAGAAAAAATGGGCTCGTACTATTTGGATTTGTCCATTGGGGAATACCGCAAAACAATCGCAGTGAAGGATATAGGTAAAAATCTGAAGCAGCTCGGCAACGGCAAGCTGGTTATCACCGACGTAGACGGCAACCGCTATCTTTTCTTAAATATCTATAAGATTCAGAAGAAGAGCCTGCAAATGCTGGAACCCTACCTCTATTAAGCAAAGGAGGGCATACATGAGAACGAAAATCACCGTACCTTTTGATTTATCCTCAACGGGCGCCTTTTGCAGGGGCGAATTATGCTGGGAAGAAGGACCGCTGCGCCAGGGATTGCTGCGCGTGGTGCTGGACGGCGAAACCCTGCTTGCGCGCGACCTCAGCGACGTAGAGGAACTGAAGCAAAATACAGACATCGGATGCGGCAGCCTTGAGCTCCGTCTGAAAGACCACCCCTCCCCTGCTGAACATGTATTTGTCTGCCGGTTTTCGATGAGCTGTGTCAATGACATAGGCGAGTTCTGTAAGGCGGTCAACCACTGGCTCAAAAGCTACGAAGAAATCCAGTGGGGCGAAGATGAACTGCGCCGCTGCCCAAAGTGCGGGCGCAACTACCTCCCCGGCATGAACACCTGTCTTTTCTGCGCAGATAAGCGGCAGTTATGGCGGCGCGCCTGGCGCTTTGCGGGTGAATACCGCCCGCTGCTGATTGCCGCAACGGTTTGCATGATCATCTTTAACGGATTTCAGGTTGCGGCGCCCCTGCTGCAGCGCTGGATGCTTGATAATGTGCTACAGCCGAAGCCTGATACAGTACTGCCCTTCGGCTGGAATGCGCATCAAGCGCTTTGGATGGTAGGCATCGCCGTTGCGCTCAGCTACGTTGTGGGGCAGTTGTTTTTGTCCGCAAGCAATCTTTCTGCGCGGCGCTGCAGCAGCTATACCTCAAACCGTTTGCGCTGCGAGGTATATGACAAGGTGCAGAATCTCTCTGTCGCAGCCATGCAGCGGCGCACT
>JAVBSB010000008.1:0-10989 GCA_031547365.1 Oscillospiraceae bacterium
AATGGCTGAAATAAAAAATGCCAGCCAAACATACCCCTTGTCTCTTGCGCTGCGGCTTAAGCGTGCGCCCGAATACTGTTTTGGCTTTGTTGGCTTTGTTTGTTCAGACATATCGCTTTCCTTCCTCTGTAAGTGATATTATAATAGGTATAGCATACCATAAGATGGGGAAGCTTGCAAGCTTTTACTACTGTTTTTACTAATATTTTCTATTTTTTGCTTGTATCGCGCTGATTAATTTATCGCATTAAATTACAAAGTTGGCGTAAATCGTTGTTGCATCTCATTGAAAAGTCTGCTATAATAATAGAATCTCACAAAAAGGGAGGCTCCCCATGTCAAAACCCAAGTATTACATCACAACCGCAATCCCCTACGCCACACAGAAGCCGCATATCGGCAACTGTTACGATGCAGTGGCGGCAGATACGCTTGCGCGGTGGATGCGAATGCGCGGTTTTGACGTGTGGTTTCTGACCGGCACAGACGAACACGGACAGAAGGTTGAAGACCTCGCCGCAAAAGAAGGCGTCAGTCCGCAGGCATATGCAGACCGTATTACAGACGGTCTGAAAGAGGTCTTTGCTGCGCTCAATATCAGCTATGACCAATTCATCCGCACCACCGACGATTACCATCAAAAAGCAGTCGCCAATGAATTTCAAAGGCTTTATGACCAGGGCGATATCTACAAGGGCGAATACGAAGGTCTGTATTGCACCCCCTGCGAATCGTTTTGGACGCAGTCACAACTGGTCGACGGAAAGTGTCCCGATTGCGGGCGCGACATTGCGCCGGCAAAAGAAGAGGCCTATTTTCTGCGGCAGAGCAAATACCAGGCGTGGCTGGAGCAATATTATGAAGAGCATCCCGACTTTATTGTCCCGGAATCCCGCCGCAACGAGATGATCAATACCTTTCTCAAGCCCGGCTTGCAAGATCTCTGCGTCACGCGCAGCACCATTAAATGGGGCGTACCGGTCCCCTTCGATTCCCGCCATGTCATGTACGTCTGGATAGACGCCCTATCAAATTACATCACAGCGCTGGGGTTCGACGCAGGCGAAAACAGCGATAAGTACAGAAAATACTGGCCGGTAGACCTGCACGTAATCGGAAAAGATATCTGCCGGTTTCATGTAATTACCTGGCCGATTATGCTGCACGCCCTGGGTCAGCCGCTGCCAAAGCGAGTGTTTGCGCACCCGTGGCTGCTGTTTGGGCAGGACAAAATGAGTAAATCCAGGGGCAATGTGATCTACGCCGACGAGCTCGCGCAGACCATCGGCGCGGACGCGACGCGGTATTATATGTTAGCCGAGATGCCCCTTGCGGTTGATGGTTCTATCACCCGCGAAAGCGTAATTGAGCGCTACAACGGCGATCTTGCCAACGTACTGGGCAACCTTGTGAACCGCACGCTTGCCATGACAAATAAATACTTTGGCGGAATCGTACCCGAAAAAGGCGAAGGAACGCAGCTTGAGCAATTGCTGGAAGCTTTTGCGCTGGACACAGTTAAGCAAGTCACCAAGTCGCTCGAGGATTGCCGCTTTGCCGACGCGATTGATGCTGTTTTGGCGCTTGCAAAGCGCTCGAACAAGTACATTGACGAAACGTTGCCCTGGGCGCTGGCAAAGGACCCGGAAAAGCGCAGCTACCTTGGCACGGCGCTATACCATCTGCTGGAGTGCATCCGTTTTCTCGCGGCGCTGTTCGCTCCGGCGATGCCCTCCGCCGCGCGTAATATGCTGCGCCAATTACAGCCCGCGATTGATCCCGAAGCCGCGCTGGAAACCATATGGGATACCTTGTCTGCCTTTGGCGGGCTTCGTGCGGGTACAAAAGTAACAGAGAGTCCTGCGCCGCTGTTTGCAAGACTTGACGCAGAACAGATTTTGTAATTTTTGCATATAATAAATTTTTTCTGAGGAGATCGACTATGACGCACGAAGCAATGTTTGGACCGGCAAAGTGGGTCGCGCCGAGTAACCCATGCGATCAGCCGCAGCTGCGCATGCGCTTTTATGCAGCCGACGAGGGCGCTGCACGTATTACAATCTGCGGGCTGGGTTTTTTTCAGCTTGTTTTGAACGGAACAAACGTCAGCGATGATTTGCTGGTTCCCGCCTGGACGAGCTATGAACACGTGATACACCAGGACGGCAAACGGGTGGCGCCCGATTTTTCGCTGCACCGTATCTATGCGCTGCAATACTCTCTCGACTTACAGGCAGGCGACAACGAGCTGCTGATACGCCTTGGCGGCGGCTGGTACCGCAAATTCCGCTACGATCAAGTGAAGTGCTGCTTCCGCATCGAACACCCCGACGGCCATGAAATTTACTCCGGCGACGCGATGGAATGGTCGCCAAGCCATATTTTAGAAAGCGAAATGCTTAAAGGCGAGCTGCACGACTACCGCACAGAAGCACATTGGCAGGCAGTGGCTGTGGTTGACGCGCCGCGCAGTGATTTTGATATCCAGCGTTGCCCGGCTGACAAGGTCATTCGCAAAATACAGCCCAAGTACCTGGGCGACGGACTTTATGACTGCGGCGAAAACATCACCGGCTGGCCGGTGCTGCGCATGACAGGTAAACGGGCAAAAGTGGAGTATGCCGAAAACATCGACGGCAAAGAGAATTATGGCGCGAACTGGCGGCAAACGGACCGCTTTCGCTCCGACGCAACCAATCGCGTTGTACACCCGGAATTCATGTGGCACGCATTTCGTTATTTCAAAATAACGGGCAAAGCGGAGCCGCTGCACGTAGCCGTTGTACACGCGGATATTCCTATAACAGCAAATTTTGAAAGCAATAACATCAATCTGAACTGGCTATTTAACGCTTTTGTGCGCACGCAGCTGAGCAATATGCACTGCGGAATCCCCTCCGACTGTCCGCAATACGAGGGTCGCGGCTATACAGGCGACGGGCAGCTGGCATGTGACGCCGCGCTGCTGTGCATGGATGGCCGCGCGTTCTATACCAAATGGATGCGCGACATCGCCGACGGGCAGGACAGAAAAACGGGGCACATCAACTATACTGCGCCATTTTTCCCTTCCGGCGGCGGACCGGGCGGCTGGGGCTGCGCCATCGCGCACGTACCATGGGTGTATTACCAATACTACGGCGACGCCGCGCCGCTGCAAGACTATTATCCGCACATGCGTCATTATCTCGACTATCTTGAGCTGCACAGCGAAGACAACCTGGTTGTCAGCGAAGAGCCCGGCAACTGGTGCCTGGGTGATTGGTGTACGCCGGGAAAAATTGAAATTCCCGAGCCGTTTGTCAATAATTACTTCTATATAAAAACCCTGCGCGAGATGCAGGCAATCGCAAAACGAATTGGAAAAGAAGTTGATATTCTCGAATATCAAAATACCGAATGGTTAAAAATTGACGCCATCAAGCGCCATTATTATGACGCGGAAACCGGTGACTTTTGCAAAAATATCCAGGGCGCGAACGCCTTTGCGGTGGATTTAGGTCTCGGCGACAACCGCACCCTTGCGAACATGGTAAAACATTACAGCGAGACCAGGCAGTATGACACAGGTATATTCGGCACAGACATCGTCACCCGCGTACTGTTTGACAATGGCTATGCGCAATTGGCATATGACCTTTTGGCGGGCGAAGGCGAAGTCTCGTTCGCGAGCATCCGCAAGCTTGGCGGCACAACCCTCTGGGAATATTGGGACGGTGAACGCTCCCACAGCCACCCCATGTTCGGCGCGGTTGTACGTTATCTGTTCCGGGATTTGCTCGGCATCACACAACGCCCCGGTACTGTTGGGTTTAAAGATCTTATCATTGCGCCGAAGCAAATCGAGGGCTTAAGCTGTAAGGGATACATAACCAACGCCAACGGCAGAATCAAGGTTGAAGTCGCCGGCGGCAAAGTAACCGTAAAAGCTCCAAAGAACACAAAGGTCGAAATGATCGATTAATAATGCATAAAAAGCGGACGGCTATAACAGTCGTCCGCTTTTTATTTATTTCAGCGGTTCATAGGTCTTACCTTTGTTCCAGAACATCGTATCAATGTCTGCCCATTCCACGGGACCAAAGAGCCAGTCGATTCCGCTCAACGGCGTTAAAATCGGGTCAAATTCACCCCAACGCTTCAGACCAAGGTCAACCACATCGTTATACAGCTTTTTATTCTCGCTGATACGGAAGGGGTTGAGCGGGAAGAATTCACCTACCATCATATCCGCCTTGTATACGCGCAGCTGCAGGCGCGAACGCTTGATGTTATCGAGCTGCCAATCGGAGGGCGCCGCTTTTTCGGCTTTGTCCCAGAGGCAGTCCATTGGCAGCGTGTCCCAAATCCGCAGAAATGTGTTCTGATAATGCCAGTTAAAGCAGAACAGATGCGAAGTCTCTACGGTTTTGCGGGTAATTTTGTCGATATATTCCTTAATATAACCGGCGGATTCTTCGCCGTACCATGCCTTCATAAAGTCCATCATATGATATTCCACGTCTGCGTTGGGGTCCCAGAGCAGCTTTCCCTGCACATAGGCGCGCATATCATAGAACTCTGTGCTGTCGCTGCTGAAGGTACCCTCATCGAACACGCCCATCACTTTATTGTCTGCAAAATACTGCGTATTGGGACTCAGCACTTGAAAATTTGGGAAGGGCAGCATACTGTTGAGGAAGTTAACAGAGTAGTTCCAGATATAAATCTGCGAGGTGAATTTCTGCCAATTCTGCATATCCTGCGCGAAGCTTGACGGGATATCCTTCACATAATCGGATAGGCTTTCTCCTCGTTCGTGACCGCATTCCTCCAGCGGGTGCGCAAAACAGCATTCAATCGAACAAAGCCTGATACAGACATTCGGGTCAGCCACGTTGCCGTTCTCCCCCGTTACCAGAACAGTCGGGGCATGGCGGGTGTATTGATACGCAAAGGTATCAAAGGTCACATTGGGAAAATCATCCTTCATTGCCCGCGCGACCTGATTGACGAACCAGACCATCAGACCTGATTGCCCGCCCAAGCGTTCCGCTTCAGCCTTACAGTTTTCACACTGACAGTATTCCTGATTGTCCAGCTGCGTAACGGAAAGCAGCGTCGCATTTGGATCGCCAGCCATATACTTACGTGCGTTTTCGATGGTGATCTGCAACACGTTAGGGTTGGTCAAGCAGCGCTGCTGCGTATTGCGTCCGCCAATTTCCGTGCGGTAGGAGAACAGCTCCGGCTGCGAGGCGAACAGGCTATCCGGTACAAGCTCCTGCAGCGAATGCGCATTGATTGCATAGGAAATATAACCGCCAAATTGCTCTTTCATTTGTGTACCGGAAGGTCCGTTGACTTTGTTATGTACTTTCCACTCTGCGTCCCGGTATACCACGCCCCAATACAGGTCACGGAAGCCGATGCCGGGGTTCTGTGTGCTGTCCAGCTTCGCGTCAATGCGCACAAGCGCGTTCTTCGGCACGGTTGTCAGCTTCGGCGAAAACCAGCGTACGCCGAGCTGCTCCTCAATAAAGCTGCAAACGGCATACAGCGTGCCTCTGTTCTGCGTTGCTTCATCGTCCTTACACGCCATAAAAACCTTTTCGCCCGCTACTTTTTTAATGAACCCTTCCGGCTTGAGTGTATCCAGCGCAGAACCGAATTGCGCAATTGCCGCCTGTGTGGCGCCGATATGGATCTCTTTCGCAGAGACCGCGCCCTCAGTTTCGATAGGTAAAGCAACTCCGCTGATCTGCTCAAAATACGCTTGCAGCTGCCTTGCGCCCTCCGATTCCGTCGGCTTCGGCGCTGCGGGAAGAATGATCTTGTATTCACTCGCGCCGTTATCCGCAAGGGTGAGCCATTCCGTAATATTTTCCGCACCGTAATACGGGTCTCCGCCATAGTCAATGGGATCCTTGCTCAGGGGCGCGATGCCGCCGACCTGCAGCGCAAGTTGAAGCACTGCCATTATGGTCGCAAAAAATGATTGTATGCCTGCCAAACTACCGCCTCCTATCGTTGCTTTAGTATAGCGTATCAGCAAACGAATGTCAACATTATTATAATAAATCGCTCAATAGTAATTGTTTTTTATGCAAATCTATGATACAATGTTTAAGAATGATAATGGGAGGTTATGCCGATGGAGCAATTTCGCATTCCTGTGAATGGTACTGCGCCCGAATCCTGCGTACATATATGGGGCAATTTGCGCGTGAGCGTTCTCGCCGAACGGCTGCTGCGGGTGGAGTATAGTAAAAACGGTCAGTTTTGTGATTCCCCCACGCAAGTGGTCTGGAACCGCAATTTTTCTCTGCCCAATGTCTATGTTATACGGGAAAAAGGGTATCTTTTTGTCAGCACCGATGCAGTCGCATGGAAGCTTAACCGGCGCGGGCGCGTGCTTTCGATGCAAGCTGCTGACGGGCAAAAACTCAGTCTGCGCGGCAACTTAAAAGGCACAAGGCGCACGCTGGACTTTACCTTCGGCGCGGTGAAGCTGGAAGACGGTCTGATATCACTGGGCGGCGCGGCGGTGATGGATGATTCAGCCTCCTTGCTGCTTGACGAAAACTCAAACATAACGCCCCGCACAGCAAAAGAAAGCGACAAATATTATTTCTGCTACGGCAGCGATTACCGCGGCTGCCTGCGTGATTTTTATCAGCTCACAGGCGCGCCGCCCGTCATTCCCCGCTATGCGTTAGGTAACTGGTGGAGCCGCTACAAAGCCTATACCCAACAGGAATATCTGAACCTGATGGAACGCTTTGTACGCGAGAATATTCCCATTACAGTTGCGACAATCGATATGGACTGGCACTGGGTGGATGTTCGCCGCTTCGGCGACCTGGCGAAGGTAAAGAAGGGGCTAAGTCCAACGTTACTTTGGGCTTCGGGCTGGACGGGGTATTCATGGAACACAGAGCTGTTCCCCGACTGGCACGCTTTTTTAAACCGCCTGCACGAGATGAATTTTCACGTTACCGTCAACCTCCATCCCGCTGACGGCGTACGCGCATATGAGGACATGTATGACGACATGGCAAAGGCGACAGGGATTGATCCCCAAAGCCGCGAGCCCATCCCCTTTGACCTGACAAAACCTGATTTTCTTAAGGCATATTTTAACGTAATACACCATCCTTACGAAGATAAGGGCGTTGATTTCTGGTGGATCGACTGGCAGCAGGGGCATAAATTCCCCGGGAAAGACCCCATGCCCGGGCTGGATCCGCTATGGGCATTGAATCACTACCACTACTATGACAATGCCCGAGCAGGCAACGGATTGATCCTCTCGCGCTTTGCGGGTCCCGGCAGTCATCGGTATCCGCTGGGCTTTTCGGGCGACTCCACCATTAACTGGAAGGTGCTGGAGTTTCAGCCCTACTTCACCGCGAACGCCGCGAACATCGGCTATAGCTGGTGGAGCCACGATATCGGCGGACACCATTTTGGTCGCAAAGACGACGAGCTTTACCTGCGTTGGCTGCAATTTGGTGTGTTTTCGCCCATCAACCGCCTGCACTCCACCTCAAATCCCTTTGCGGGTAAAGAGCCGTGGCTGTGCAACAACGCCGTACGGCAAGCTTCAGGCGACCTTTTGCGTCTGCGCCACCGCCTCATTCCGTATCTTTACAGCATGTCGCTGCGCGCGCATGAAGAGGGCATACCCCTGTGCGAGCCATTATATTACACCTGCCCGAACGCGCCGCGCGGTCGAGACTGCCGCAACAACTACTTGTTTGGCAGCGAACTGCTGGTCGCGCCGATTACGCAAAAAATTGACCGCATGACCCAACGCGCGCGTACGCGCGTGTGGTTTCCGCAGGGGCGCTGGACAGATATCTTTACCGGACAAATTTATGAGGGCGGTCGCACATACAACCTTTACCGCGGTCTTGAGCAAATTCCGGTCTTTGCGAAAGAAGGCGCGATTTTACCTCTGGCGCCCGCAGATATCGGCAATGACAGCGGCGAGCCGGAAATGCTCTGTGTTGAGCTTTGGCGCGGCAGCAACACTTTCACGCTGCAAGAGGATGCAGGCAGTATTGTTTTTTCTATGAAGGAGGAGAACGGCAATTTACTTCTCACCATTGAATCCTGCAAACCGCGCAGCTTTACATTGCATTTTAATGACGTGCTTGACTGTGCAGCGTTTTCTATCGGCGACAAGGTCCTCCCCTTTATGCAAGAAATTATTTTATGTGATGTGACAAATGCCGTGCTTCACCTTCAGGGTACAAAAGTCTTATGTAATTCTGCCGGTAAAGAGGCACTGGTTGCATTGATCAGCTCGTTCCAATTGCGCACAAACGAGAAAAAGCGCGTCTATACCAAATGGGTAGAAACGGGGAATTACAACAAAAAAATTCCGGGCAGACGGCGCTTAAAAGGATGTATTCAGGAAGTACTTGATCTCGAGAATCAGGAGGGTAAGCATGGCGAAACCATTTAAAAAGCTGCGTGCTACCATCGACCAGATCAGGGAAAACGAAAAAGACCCGGAGAAAATGAAGCTCAAAGAGTACCTGGGTTATACAATGGGGCATGTCTGCTACGGTTCAATTTCAAAGCTGAGCGACGGCTACCTGAGCAATTTTTATATGGCAAAAGGGCTGACACCCACGCGCATGTCTTTCTTGATGACTGCGCAAAAGCTTTTCGACTCCGTCAACGACCCAATCGTCGCAAGCATTATTGACGGACGCAAGCGCACGCCAAACGGACGCTTTAAACCCTATCTTGCGAAGCTGGCGCCCTTGCTGGCGGCGCTGTCGATCGCAATGTTCATTTGTCCGTCGAATGATATCACCTTCATGACCGTCTGGTTTTTTATCACCTACATGGTCTGGGAGACGGTTAACACCTTTTCGCGCACTGCATTTGATGCGGTCAGTACGGTTATGAGCACGGACCAGGATGAGCGCACGATGTACTCGACCATGGGTAATATCGGCATACAGATCGCGGGCTTTGTGCCGGGCGCAATACCGGTGGCGCAGGAGATCTGCACAAAGCAATTCGGCATGAACCAGGCGAATTTTTTTGCCGTCTGCGCCGTGATTTTTGCAGTAATCGGCGGCGTTGCGGGCATTTTTACGAAAGACATTAAGGAACGCATCCAGCCCGAGAAAAAAGCAAAGCACTTTTGGGAAAATTTCCAGACGTTTTTTAAGAACAAATACCTTCTTCTTCTTTGGGCAACCAATATTTCGCAGTTCATCTCCGCGGCAGCCTACCCCGCCAACTCTCAGTTTTTTATTCACAGCATAGGCAATTACGGCTACCAAACCCTGCTGTGGACACTGGCAGGCATACCGCACTATTTATCCTATGCGCTGGCGCCTTTTCTGCTTAAGCGATTCCGCCCCAGCCGGATCGGGATCTGGACGAAGATCCTTAACGCCGTCTGCTTTGGTTTAATGTATGTCGTTGTTATGCCCATGGGACACGCAACCGACGTCGGCTTTGTCCCCGGCTACAGAACCCCGCTGGGCATTTTCCTTGTGTTGCTGTTCAACGGGCTTGCCTGGTTTCCCTCTTCTATTGCTGATGTTGCAAAAAACATTATGTCCATCAATACCTTCGACTACACCGACGCAAAAACCGGCGAGCGCGCCGAAGCCACAAGCCTGATGATTGCGGGCAACGGCGGTGTACTGAGCAAATGGGTGACGCTGATAGGCACAGCCGTCAGCGGAATGCTGCTTAATAAAATTGGCTTTAAAGTGAAGGAGCCGGGCGCAAAATTTGACCCGGAGCAGACACAGCGCACGAAAGACGGACTGTTTTTCATCTTTTCGGTTTTTCCTGTCGTCAGCTCCCTGCTGGCAACCATACCATTATTCTTCTTTAACTTAGAGGGTAAGGAATATGAAAAGCGCATGGCGGAGCTCCGAGCGCAAAAAGCAGCAAAGGCAGCCATCGAAGCGGAGCTGGCGCAGCAAGCAGACGCTTAAATCTCATTTTAGTATGGGGGTAATCATATGTTTGTTCTGGCTTATGATATTGGCACCACGGGCGTAAAAACCTGTATATTCAACATCGGCAAAACCATAGAGCTGTTGGCAGGTGCCAGCGGCGGCTACCCGCTGCATGTTCTGCCGGGCGGCGGCGCGGAGCAAGATCCGCAGGATTGGTGGGACGCCATGTGCGAGACCACCAAAAAGGCGCTGCAAGAAGCGCGGTTATCGCCCGAACAGATTGAGGGAATCTCGTTTTGCTCACAGATGCAGGGCCTCGTTCTTGTCGACAAAGACGGCATGCCGCTGCGCCGCGCTATGAGCTATATGGACCAGCGCGCGGGCGAGGAGCTGAAAAAAGGAATGGCATTCGGTCCGCAAATCGCCGGCGCGAATGTTGTGCGGTTGCTTAAGTCGCTGAAGATTACGGGCGCTGTGGCGGTAAGCGTCAAAGACCCGGTATGGAAATACAAGTGGGTTGAATCGCACGAGCCCGAGGTATATGCAAAAACATATAAGTGGCTTGACGTAAAAGAAGCGATTATCGCCCGCATGACAGGGCGCTGCATTATGACCACCGACTCTGCCTTTGCGACGCTGTTGTATGATATACATAAGCGTTGCTGGTCAAAATCCATTGCCGCTATGCTGGGAGTCAAGTACGAGCATCTTGCCGAGATCATCCCCTGTGCGGCGCAGGTTGGTCAATTGCGCGCGGAGCAAGCGGCGCAGCTCGGTCTTGTTGCCGGCATACCGGTCTATGGCGGCGGCGGCGACGCCTCGCTTGTCGGCGTAGGCGCGGGCGCGGGCGCGCTGGGCGACACGCATATTTATTGCGGCACATCCGGCTGGGTCTCCACTGTGGTCGACCGAAGCATGGTTGATACCTCTGCCATGATCGCCGCGATTGTCGGCGCGCAGGAAGGCTTATACAATTATTTTGCCGAGCAAGAGACTGCCGGCAAATGTCTCGAGTGGGTAAAGGATCACCTGGCGCTGGACGAAATCAACCTCTACCTTAACCGGGAGT
>JAVBSB010000175.1:0-3560 GCA_031547365.1 Oscillospiraceae bacterium
TCCCCTACGCGCAGCGTTACCAATTAATAAAGCAGGCAGGGTTTGACGGTGTGCTGCTCTGGTACGGCGATGATTTCGGCGTGAATCTACGCAAGTATAATCTGCCTGCGCTGGCGCGTTCGCATGGGCTGCAAATCGAGAATATCCACGCGCCGATTGAAGCCACCAGAGCGCTGTGGCGGCACAGACCGAGCAGCGCCAAGGCGTTTGAAGGCTTTATAAAGTGCATTGACGACTGCGCGCAGTATGAAATACCGACCATCGTGATTCACCCGAGCTTCGGTCGCTTACCAAAACGAGCCGGTCACATCGGGTGCGAACGCTTTCAGGCGCTGGTGAACCATGCGGAGAAAAAGGGCATAAAGCTTGCTATAGAAAACCTGCGCAGCGTTACGCACATTGCCATGGCGGCGCACCTGCTGGAGCATATCGACTCGCCGAATTTCGGCTTTTGCTATGACAGCGGACACAACAATGCCAGGGCATTGCAAAACGCGGAAACCGATTTGCTTTCGCGCTTCGGAAACCGCCTGATGGCGCTGCATCTGCACGACAACGACGGCTGTGTAAATAACACCTCGGCGGACGACCAGCACCGCCTGCCTTTTAACGGAACGATTGACTGGACCGCGCAAATGCGCGCCATCCAAGCCGCAGGCTACAGCGGCGCAACCGCGCTGGAGGTGAACAACCGCAGGCGCGAAGACATGACGCCCGAAGAATTTCTCTTTTTAGCGTATGCGCGGGCGCAAAAACTGGATCAATTGCGGAAATAACACTCTTTGAGGAGGATCTTATGGATATCTTGGAAGCGAAACTGGCAGTCATCGAAGCAGGAAAAAAACTGGTGGAAACAGGGCTCATTGCCCGCACCTGGGGCAATGTCAGCGCCCGCGTGGACAACGAAACCTTTGTGATTACCCCCTCGGGCAAGGCATATGAGGGTCTGACCCCCGACGATATTGTGCAGGTGAAAATAAATGACCTGCGCTATGAGGGCGACGTGAAGCCCTCCAGCGAAAAAGGCATACACGCGCAGGCATATTTGCTGCGCAAGGAAGTCAATTTCGTCATTCATACGCATCAGCACAACGCTTCCATCGCCGCCGTAATGGGGCGGCCCATCGGTGCAGAGATTACAAAATGGTGGGTCAATATTGTCGGCGAAACCGTGCCGATTGCGTCCTATGGTCTGCCCGGCACAAAAAAGCTGAAGGGCGGCGTAACAAAAGCCCTGAAGGATAACCCCGGCAGCAAGGCGATCCTCATGGCGCACCACGGCGCGTTGTGCGTAGGCGCAAACGCCGAGGAGGCGTTCCGTGTTGCGGACGCTTTGGAGCAGGTCTGTCTTGCATTCCTAAAGTCGCGCCTGCTGAGCTTTACGGGCGATGTAGCCGAAACCCTCGACGGCATACACAATCTGATTGCGCGGCGGCGTGAGGAGCTTAACCCGCGGGAACAGGCACCCATGCTGACGGCATACAGCAGCTTCCGCAGCGGCGAAGCGTTCTGCATGAGTCCCGAAAACGCAAAGGGCGACACGATTGATATTTCAATTAAAACAGGCGCAATTTTTGACAACGGCGCTATACCCGCCGAAGCGCCCGAAACCCTTGAGCTGCATCGTTCAATCTATTCCGGCAATAAAAAAGTCAACGCGATTGTGCACAGCCAAAAGCCTGATATTCTTCGTGCCTCAAAGGCAGGGAAGAAGCTGCTCCCCTACCTGGATGATTTTGCGCAGATTGCAGGCATTAACCTGAAAATAAGCCGCTTTGATACCGGCAGGCTTGCCGAATCGAATAAGCAGGCGGCGAAAAACCTTAAGCTGCGCAGCGCCGTGCTGCTGGCGGACAACGGCGCGCTTTGTGTGGGTAAGAGCATTGACGAAGCACGGGCGGTTGAAACCGTTGTGGACAAGAACTGCGCCGTGTCGCTTTCTGCCGATCTGTTCGATAAGGTCAGGAACATCGGTCTGCTCGATTCCGCAATTATGCGCGTGGTGTATGTCTTAAAATACAGCAAGAAAAAGTAAGGAGACTGCATGGACATCAGACCGTATTTAACCTTCGACGGCGAGGCAAGCGAAGCAGTTGCGCTGTATGAAAGAGCGTTCTCTACACAGTGCGATAAAATCATGCGCTTCTGCGATATGCCCCCGAATCCCGCATGGCAAATTCCCGCAGCATATCTTGACCGCGTAGTGCAGGCGACCTTGCCGCTGGGCAACACCTTTATTCGTATTTCTGACTGCGGACCGCAGCAAGCGCTCAATGCGCCTGAAAGCGAACGCGTCTCCATAGCGGTTGAGACCGATGTCGCTTCAGTACAGGCGGCGTTCGCTGTATTGGCTGAAGAGGGCCGCGTTGGCATGCCGCTTGAAAGCACGTTCTACAGCCCCTGCGCCGGGGTTGTGTTTGATAAGTTCGGCGTGATGTGGAACTTCGTCGGGCAGTAATGCTGCCTATAGAATAAGAGGGATTTGTATGAAGAAGTCATTTATAATCTGCGCGGCGTTATGCGTCATAATTGGAATTATCCTTTGCGGCTGCCAAAGCGGTCAAACAAAAAAGGACGAAACAACAACCACCAGCCGCAGCACACAGACAACCGGCGAACCCAGGTCTACAGTCGCTGTTGAACAAAAGGAGCTCTCAATCACCTACAAGGGTGTCGAAATTTCGGAGAGTGCTGCGCTTGATGCCATCGTCAAGGCTCTGCAGTTTGACCCAAAAGCGGAGCATAAAAACGGCGAAATCAAAGCCTCTGCTAAAAACGCAGACGGTGACGACTGCTTATGGTATACCTTACAGCTTCCGAACCGGGAAAAGCCTGATATTATAGTCGAATTCCTGTACAACAAAAGCAAAGACAAAACCATGTATTTGACCAGCGTAACACTTTTTTCTGATCAGGCAAAAACCAGCCGCAATATTGCGGTCGGCGATGCTTTAGAAAAGCTCAAAGCAGAATATGGAAGTGATCTTTTGCACTTACAGGAAGCGGAGATAGACGCATACTACGTCGGGAATCCTTACTTTGATCAATCCGTTATGTACCGTATTTACAACAATAAGGTAAGCCACATTCATTCGAATTATAACATCAACCGCGCAACGGAGGAACTGAACCTGCCTGCTTCTAACTAGCACAGCAATGGACATAACAGCCGCCTTATCATTCCGATCAGGCGGCTGCTGTTTTTATGCTGAATTGTATTATCCCCGCAGCTGCGCGCCAACTTTCTCAAGCGCCTTAATGCAACGCTTGATGGTAGCATCGGCTTCTTCGTCAGTTAAGGTACCCTTTGCGCTGCGAAGACGCAGGCTGAAGGCGACACTCTTTTTCCCCGCGGCAATCTGGCTGCCCGTGTATACATCAAACAGCTTCAATGCTTCAAGCAGATTGCCCGAAGCCTGCCTTATCGCGTTTTGCAGGGTAAGCACCGGGGTTTCGGCGTCACAAACGAGGGCGAGGTCGCGCGTTACAGCCGGAAAGCGCGGCAGGTGCTTAAAAAGAATTACATCGTTTTGTTTTGCGAGAAGCGTGTTCATATCTAT
>JAVBSB010000172.1:0-7122 GCA_031547365.1 Oscillospiraceae bacterium
ATTTAATGTTTGGATGATTTTTTGAAAGCCTGGTACATTTATGACGGAACACAAAATGAATCAACGGAGCCATTGGCTGTCAAGGCTGGTGAAGCAGCCGTCCCGCAAAAAAGCTGCGTATCTTGACCCGCCTGCGCCACCTGATATTTCGGCGCGCACGGATAAGCTGACACAGGAAATCACGGTAATGAGCTATAATTTACTGTGCGCCACCGGCGGAGAGCACGCGCTCAGCCGTCGGTTTGACGGCGTGCTGCAGACCATACGAAGCGCGGCGCCCGACAGCTTTGGCGTGCAGGAAGCGCATGAGCTTTGGCGCTATCCGCTTAAACGCGCATTGAAGGACGAATACGGCATCGCATGCAATTTTGGGCGCATTTGCGGCGCAAACGAGGGAACACCGATTTTTTACCGTAAGGACAGGTACACGTTGCGGAAACAGGGCGTGTTCTGGCTTTCGGACCACCCGCGCATCGCTTCCTTCGGCTGGGACGCAAGCCTGCCGCGCATTGCGGGCTATGCGGTGCTGCGCGACAAACGTACAGGCTTTACCTATGTGCACTTCAATACGCACTTTGACCACAGAGGTTTTGTCGCGATGGCAAACAGCGCCCGCCTGATCGCCGACCGCATTAACGCAATGGGGCTGCCCGCTGTTTTGACGGGAGACCTGAACGACGAACCCGGCAGCCGTCCCATCGAATATCTGCTGGCAGCAGGCTTAAGGGACTTACGCACAGCCGCTGCTGTCACCGAAGAAACCGAGACATTCCATGGTTATGATAAAAACGAGAATAAGATCATCGACTATATTTTTGCGAATTATTTTCTGCGGGAGGCTGCGCAGTACAATGTTATTCGCGATATGTACAGCGGGCAATACCCTTCGGACCATTTTGCCGTGACGGCGCGGCTTACGATGGCGAATTAGCCTGATTTTTACACGAAACGGAGTGATCTAAACATGCCCGAAGAAATTCCGCGCTGGAAGCAGCGATTTGCGAACAACCGCGAGCCGCGGCTTTGGAATGTCACCTCGCTGCTGCTGACGCTGCCCTTGCTGCTGGTGGGTTCCTATTTTTATGGCTTTTTAGTGCTGCGCAACGCCGTAATCGCGGCGCTGGCTGCTGTTGTCACAGAGGCGATCGCCGGCCGGCTGATTTTGCACCGCCGCACGCTGGACGACTGGAACGCTGTTGTGACGGGCGTTTGGATCGCGTGCATGTTGCCGGCTGAGGTAAATTCCACCTTCCCGGCACCGGTATATGCCGCAATCGGCGCGGTGTTTGCTGTGTTGGTCATAAAAATCCCCTTCGGCGGCACGATGAACGCCCCCTTCACGCCCGCTGCTGCCGGTTTTGCATTTTTAACGGTTTGCTTCCCCAAAACCGTGTTTGCTTATATTCCCTCCGAATTGTCGCCGCCGCAGCACAGCATGTCGCTGGCGTTGATGCTGCAGCAGGGGCGATCCCTTTTCGGCGGCAAGCAGCTAAACAGCGTTATGATTGGGCAGACGGTCGGTCCCATGGCAACCGGCTGTATCTTTCTGCTTGTTGTAACGCTGGGGGCTATGTTTTTACTCAACAGCAGACGGAAAACGGCGATTACCAGCGTTGCATTCATCGTTGTTGTGGCGCTGCTGTCATTCGTATTTCCGCGCGCAACCGGCGCGGGCTTTGCGGTACGCATGGGGTCGGTGGGCATGGAGCTTTGCTCCGGCAGCCTGCTGTTCGCGGCAATCTTTTTATTGCCCGACCCCGCGATTTTGCCGCAGCGATGGTTTACGCGCGCTGGCTTCGGCGCTATGGCAGGCGCATTCTGCGTACTGCTGCGGCAAATGAGCAGCTTTGAAGAAAGCGTCTGCTTTGCGATTTTGCTTGCGGATGCGTTTATGCCTCTGCTGTACCGCTTGCAGGCTGAAATTCATAATCAAAAGGAATTCCGCGAGCGCGTAGAAGCGATGCGCACCGAAGAAAAGGAGGCGCAGGGTTAATTATGCCGGTGAATAAGAAATCACGCAAATGGCTCACCAATGCGGTGCTGCAAAATCCTGTTCTCGTTCAGGCAATTGGTTTTGCGTCCATCATCGTGGCAGTGACAACGCTGCAGGGCGCAATGTGGATTTCGGTGATTTCCGCCTTACACCTGATTATCTGTGAGGTATTGGCTTCTGCCGCGATGAAACGTGTGCCTTCCTGGCTGCGCGTGGCAATCTATTTTGCGCTTGGGCTGGCGATCGCCTGCCCCGCAACGTATTTGCTGGATAAGTACTACGACCTGTTTTTACTGGGCGGTATGCTTGCTTCGCTGCGTGTGTTTTTACCCCTTATGGCAGCCAATGCGCTGACCGCCGTACGCTGCGAACGCTACGCGATTTTGCATACCACGCGAGATTCATTTTATGACGGTCTGTCCAACGCCATTGGTTTTACGGGCGTGGCTTTGCTTACGGGCGGCATACGCGAGCTGTTCGGCTACGGTACGCTCTGGGGCGTAAAGCTTTCCGAAAATTTGCATATACGCGGTTTTTGGATGCCGTTCGGCGGGTTTTTGCTGCTGGGCGCCATGGCGGCGCTGCTCAAGGTGATACTGCGCGCGCTTTCGGCACGCGGCATTTTCATCGGCGCGGACAAAGCGCTGGAGCTTGCGCCGGAAGACAGAATTGAGCGCCTGGTGAAGACCCACCAGTTGTTGATCGCTGACGTAAAAGCGGCGGCAGAGGCGCAGCTGCGGCAGGCAAAGGCGCTGGCTGCGGAAGAAGCTGCCGAAACAGAGGCAAATGAAACGCAACAAGATGAAATACAGCCGGAAGAAGAGGTTGAAACGCCGCCGGTTCCTGTGGATGAAATGCTGCGGGAGTACGGTCTGGAGGAGGAGGGCAGACCGCAAGGTGTGCAGCCCTTAACCGAGGAGGACAAAGCCCGGCTGGTACAGGAGCTCGAAAATCTTCTGGATGATTATGAAGGAGGCGGCGCGAAATGAAGGATGCTCTGCTTTCTCTGCTCACTGCTGCGACCTATGCCGTGTTTTTGCGCAACTTGCTGTTTGCGGGCGGAATCGGCGCGACGGAGGTGCTGCGCGCAGCGCGGCGCAACAGCGAAATTTTAATGTCGTCCTTATTGGTGACGGTGTTTTCAACGGTAGCGGCGGTGACCAGCCGTCTGCTTATAACGCTGTGGCCGATTACCAATTATGCCTGGCTGGCGGCGCTTTATGGCGGCGTGCTGCTGGCGCTGTATTTGCTGACCTGTACTGTGATTACGTTGTTGCCGCAGAGCCTGGCGCGGCATAAGCCGATTTTGCTTAAGCGCATGGGCATGAGCGTGCTGAACACGCTGGTGATGGGTGTACCCCTGCTGGCGCATCACCTGGGCGAAAGCCTGCCCGGCGCGATCGGCATGGGCTTGGGCGCGGGCGCAGCGTTCCTGATTGTAACGCTGCTGATCAACAGCGGACTGCATATTTTGCAGCAGAACAAGGCCATACCGCCTATGTTTACGGGTGTACCCGCGGCTTTGATTTATACCGGTCTGCTGGCGCTGGCGTTCACAGGATTCAAGGGGGAGATTTTGTTCCAGTGAAAAAAGTGACAAAGAAAGATGCTTCGGCGGCTACGAATCTGCGGCAGCCCCTTGGAAAAGTCTCGGAGGAGGATTTTCAGGAACATGTATGGGGTCGCAAGGCGCTGCGGAAACGAAAAATATTACGCGCGCTGAAATACATCTTCGGCGGTATACTGCTGCTGGGCGTGATTGCGGCAAGCTTTGTGGGGACTGAGACGCTGCTGCGGGTATCGGAGCTGCCGCCGGAACACACAAGCTTTACGAAAGCTGTGCAGAGCACACAGACCGAACAATCCCCCGCAACACACGAAGGGGAGCCGCTGCAGAGCTTTTATGTGCCTTTAAGTATGCTGGATAAAAACCAGGACGCCGCGGTATTGATTGCGCAGGCAAAGCAGCTCGGGAGCTCCGCCGCGGTTATAACCATGAAAGACAGCGGAGGCTACCTTTCGTACCGCTCTAACCTGATACAGCAAAGGCGGATTAACGCAAGCATAAAAGCGCGCTATCGTACGGATTGGACGATTAAGGACCTCAGGCGCAAGGCGGGGCAAAAAATCGTTGGGGTGATACACTGCTTTGACGACCCCCTTGCAGCCGGCGCCATTCCCGAAGCCTCGGTTTTACGGCGCGACACGGACAATACCCCCTGGACAGACGACCAGAACCGGCGCTGGCTCAACCCCTATTCCACCCAGGCGCGGGAGTACCTGACAGCGCTGATTCGCGAAGTCGCGGCGATGGATGTCGATTATATTTTACTGCGCGGGGTAACGTTTCCCTCCGGCAACCTGCAAGCCGCTGTGTTTGCCGGACAGACAAGCGAAGACGACCCGGCGGAAAAAAATAAAGCCCTGCGTGACTTTATCGCCGAGGCAAAGGAAGCCGCAGGCAAGGCGAAGCTTTATGTAATGATTCCGGGGCAGGCGGCGATTGACGGCTCCGAAGCCCTGGGCGGAAACCTCTGGGGCTGCGCGGCAGACGCGATTGCCATAGATACGCGCGGCGCTCCCTGGGCTAAGGATGACGCATATTGGAAAACCCAGACCGTTGTTCCGGTGGTCGAAGCTGTTGACGCGGCGCAGGGCGCGCAGACCTATATCGTGCTGGAGGACGAGGCGCAGGGATGAGAAGGTTTCAAAAAATATCCGCCTGTTTGGATATGGCAGGCTGCCCGAACAGGTGCAAGCATTGTTGGCTGGGTTGTACGCCCAACGGCAGATTAAACGCAGACGATCTTCGTTTTGTTTCGGAGGCGTTTCGCCCCTTCGCAAAGCAGCTTGAGGTGGTCAGCTGGTACCGGGAACCGGACTACTTGCCTGAATACAAAGAGCTGTGGGTACTGGAAAACGAACTTTCAACGCAGCGTAAAGTGCCGCACTGGGAGTTGATGAGTTTTTGGCGGGCGGTTCGGGATGAAAATTATGTTCCTTGGCTGAAATCGCTGGGCATGAAACGATGCCAGCTCACCCTATTCGGCGGAAAAGAAACAACCGATTATTTTACCGGACGCAAAGGGGCTTATGATGAAATTATCCAATCCATTGAGTTATTGCTTGCAGCAGAAATCGCCCCGCGTCTGCAAGTGTTTATCAACAAAAGCAATGTAGACAAGTTGTTTGAGGTGACGGAATTGATACGTGCATTGCGGCTCAAGGAACGCTGTGCCACATTCGGCACGCCTTTTACGGCGTTTGTACACCAAGGCAGCTGCGACGGCGAAAGCGAACGGCTGTATGACAATTGGGTCACGCCCTCCGATTTGGACAAAATCCCAGGGGAGCTTGTACAATTCTCCCTTGCGTATTGGCAGACGCGCAGCCTGACCGCAATCTTTGGTCAAACCGAACAGGAGCTGTATAAAAAGCTTTCCCGCAACGCGGGGACAAAAAGCTGTGTGGAAAAAAGACCTGTATTTTATACAGACAAAGATTTTAACGTCTATCCCAACATTACGACACCTGCGCCACACTGGAAGCTGGGCAACTTAAAAATCGAAAGTGCGGAAACCGTTTTATGTCGTTATCTCAACAGCGAATCTCCCGCGCAAAAGGCATTGCGAACAGTTCCTATCGGCGCAATGGTAAAACGATGCGGAAACCCCGATAGTCTGCGGCTATTTGGTAAAGGCGATTACTGCGACTTGATCTTAAACCGCTATTGCAATGAATCATCTAACGTCTGAGGTCTAATTCTATGCATTTTGTACCCTACCGTTCACGCAGCGAGCTGCATAAGACCCCGTTCGGCGCTGCGGCGCAGGGCGAAGAGATTAGCTTCCGCGTGATATTGCCGCGGCATATGCAGTGCCGCGGGGTGACGCTCTGCTGGGGGGATTATGACGGAGCGTGGGAAGCCGCGCTGCCGTTTCATTGGGACGGTATGCAGGGCGAAGGGGAGGAATGGTGGCGATGCCGCCTGACGCTGCACGAACCGGGGCTGTACCGGTACCGGTTTACGTACGAAAGTGATTTTGGGGGCGGTGTGGTTGGCGACGAAGGGCAGGGCATAGGCTGCATTGGCGAAGGGACCTGGTTCCGCCTGACTGTGTATGACCCGGCGCTGCAGCTGCCGCAATGGATGCAGGGCGGCGTATTGTACCAGATATTTCCTGATCGGTTCAACCGTTCGGAGACACCAAAAAAAGACGTACAGAGGCAGCGCATACTGCGTGAGGACTGGGACGGCGTGCCGCAGTGGAATCCCGACGAAAACGGCAAAATTACGCAATATGATTTTTTTGGCGGAGACCTTGAAGGCATTATACAAAAGCTGGATTATCTGAAGCGCCTGGGCGTGACTTGTGTTTATTTAAACCCCATTTTTTTGGCGAACAGCAACCATCGCTATGATACGGCGGACTACTTCGCGCTGGATCCTCTGTTGGGGGAGGACGGCGATTTTGAAAGGCTCTGCAAGGCGGCACATGCGGCGGGGATGCATATCATCCTTGACGGGGTTTTCAGCCACACGGGCGCAGACAGCGTCTACTTCAACAAGCAGCATACTTACGAGGGACCGGGGGCATATGAATCGAAGGATTCGCCCTATTACGAATGGTTCACATTCCGCAGCTGGCCTGACGACTATGCCTGCTGGTGGGGAATCGACATCCTGCCGGAGCTGAACGAAGCGCTGCCCGCTGTGCTGGAATTTTTTGCGGGCGAAGACGGCGTGGTGCGGCGCTGGCTGCGCAAAGGCGCAGACGGCTGGCGGCTGGACGTTGCCGACGAGCTGCCCGATGTGTTTTTAGACAGGGGGTATGCCGCCGCGCTGGACGAAAAGCCCGACGCCTACCTGTTGGGCGAGGTCTGGGAGGACGCAAGCTGTAAGTGGAGCCATGGCGGGCGCAGACGATTTTTGCTGGGCGGACAAATGCACAGTGTGATGAATTATCCGCTGGCGAATGCGATTTTGCGATTTGTGCGCGAGACCGCGGCAGAACAGCTGGCGGAAACGGTTCTGACGCAGTTGGAGCACTATCCGCCCTGTGCGGTTGCGGGGCTGATGAACCATATCGGAACGCACGACACGCCCCGCGCCCTTAACCGCCTGATGG
>JAVBSB010000140.1:0-8340 GCA_031547365.1 Oscillospiraceae bacterium
CTATCGGTACCGACTTGCGGCGGCCGCTTGAGTCAAACTCGCCCAGCGTCATGCGCATGCACTCGATGTGCGTCACCCTGCCCATATCGCCCACGAAGCGCACCGGAGCCGCGAGCTCTATGAGCTGCACACCCTCCTCAAGCGCCTCGTTTACCTCGGTCTCGTAGGCCGGCATCAGTCCCTTTGTGCGGCGGTAGAGTATCGTTACTTTCTTCGCGCCGAGCCGCAGAGCGGTACGCGCGGAGTCGATTGCGGTATTACCGCCGCCGATGACCACCACGTTGCGGCCGATTTTCATCTCCTCTTTGAGATTCACTTTCTTTAAAAAGTCCAGCCCATGCACAACGCCGCGCAAATCCTCGCCGGGAATACCGACGCGCAGCGGCAGCTGCGTGCCGATGGAAACGAACAGCGCGTCGCTGCTCCGGCGCAGGTCTTCAAATTTTACGCCTTCGCCGACCATCGTATCAAGGTAGATGTGAACGCCTTCTTTTTCAATCAGCTCAATTTCCTTTTGCAGCACACTCTTGGGCAGCCGGTATTCGGGAATTCCGTACGCCAGCACGCCGCCCGCAATCTTTTCGGTTTCATAGACATCCACTTCGTAACCGATGCGCGCCAGGTAATACCCGCAGGTGAGTCCCGCCGCGCCTGCGCCGATCACCGACACGCGCTTGCCGTTCTTGGGGTATACGATATCCTTTGAAAAGGGTTGCTCGTTCTTGTGGGCATAGTCCGCAACAAAACGCTTCAGGTCGCAGATCGCCACGGATTCGTCCGTCATGCCGCGGCGGCATTTGCTTTCGCAGGGGCGGGTGCAAATGCGTCCGCACACGGAGGGGAAGGGGTTCTCCTGCCGGATGAGGTTGTATGCGTCCACAAAGCGCCCTTCCGCTATCAGCGCGGTATAGCCCGGTACGTTGACCCCTGCGGGGCAGGTGTTTTGGCAGGGGGAAATGAACAGGTCGCTGCACACCCCCGCGCGGCACTTATGATATTTGATATGTTCTTCAAATTCCTCGCGGAAGTTGCGTATCGTACTTAAAACCGGATTGGCGGCGGTCTGACCCAGACCGCAAATCGCCGTTTCGCTGATGCTCTCGCCCAGCAAAAGCAGCTTTTCGATGTCGCCCTCTTCGCCTTGTCCCTGCGTAATGCGGGTGAGGATCTCCAGCATGCGCTGTGTCCCCACGCGGCATGGCACACACTGCCCGCAGGATTCATCTTGGATGAATTCCATGAAGAAACGCGCGGTGTCCACCATGCAGGTGTCCTCGTTCATGGCGATCAGCCCGCCCGAGCCCATAATCGCGCCCAGCGCCTTAATTTCCGCGTAGTCAACCGGTACGTTCAGGTTTTCCTGCGTGATGCAGCCGCCCGAAGGTCCGCCGATCTGCGCTGCCTTGTATTGCTTTTTACCCGCAATACCGCCGCCAATATCAAACAAGATGTTGCCCAGCGGCGTGCCGATTGGAACCTCCACGATGCCCGCGTTTACAATATCGCCCGCCAGCGCAAAGACCTTTGTGCCCTTGCTGAATTTTGAGCCGATGCCCGTAAACCAATCCGCGCCTTTGTGTATGATGGCAGGCACATTGGCATAGGTTTCCACATTATTAATGATGGTCGGATGACCGAACAGACCCTTCTGGAACGGGAAGGGCGGCTTTTGCCTGGGCTCGCCGCGCTGACCCTCGATGGAATTCATCAGGGCGGTCTCTTCGCCGCAGACGAACGCGCCCGCGCCGATGCGGATCTCCAGGTCAAAGTCATAGCCCGTGCCGAATAAATCCTTGCCCAACAGACCGAACTCTCTCGCCTGCCCTAGGGCGCGCTCCAGGCGCTCGATGGCGAGCGGATATTCCGCGCGTACATAGACATAGCCCATGTGCGCACCGATGGCGTAGCCGCCCAGCAACAGACCCTCGATCAGCGAGTGCGGGTCGCCCTCGATGATGCTGCGGTCCATAAACGCGCCGGGGTCGCCCTCGTCAGCGTTGCAGACAATGTATTTGATCTCGCCTGGGGCGTTCATACCGGCTTCCCATTTTACGCCCGTAGGGAATCCGCCGCCGCCGCGTCCCATCAACCCGCTTGTTTTTACTTCATTCACCACGTCGGCTGGCTTCCATTCGGTCAGCGCTTTCGCCGCCGCCCGGTAGCCGTCGCGCGCGATGTAGGCTTCAATCGATGCGTGCTCCATCATACCGCAGTTGCGCAGGGCGATCTTTACCTGCTGTTTAAAAAATGTGATGTCCTCAATTTTCGGAACATAGGTATGCATGCTGTGGTCATAAAAGGTATATGTCTCAATAATTTTGCCTTCGCCCAGGTGCGCCGCGATGATTTCGCGCGTACGCGCGGGCGTCAGCTTGGTATAAAATACGCCTTCCGGCTGAATCAGCATTACGGGACCGACGGCGCATGTCCCCATACAGCCGGTCTCGGTAACAAGTGTCTGCTGCGCGAAACCGAATTCCTCCAGCGCCGCGTTGACAGCCTGCATAATTTCGGCGCAGCCGGAGGAAATGCAGCCCGCGCCGCCGCAGACCAGAATTTGATATTTATAGCCCGCGTTCTTCGCTTCGTATGCCTGCTTAATCTGTTCTAAATCGGCTGAAGTATTTACTTTCATGGAATTCACCTCGCTTTCTCAATAATCAGACAGAATGGAGTCCAGCTTGTTGACGTTCACCTGCTTATAGACCGTGTCGTCTATCATCATCGCCGGCGCCAGTCCGCACGCGCCAATACAACGCGCCACCTCCAGCGTAAACAGACCGTCCGGTGTGGTTTCGCCAAGCTCAATACCGAGCCTTTGCTGCAGGTGCTCCACCACGCGCTTACCGCCGCGCACATAGCACGCAGTCCCCAAACAGACGCGGATGGTATGCTTGCCCCGCGGCACAGTAGAAAAAAAGGAGTAAAACGATACAACGCCCGAAACCTCAGAAAGCGGAAGGTCCATCCCCCTTGCGATGAATTTTTGCAGCTCCAGCGGCAGGTATCCAAAAATCCCCTGCGCCAGGTGCAGCACTTGGATCAGGCTTCCCTCCTTGTCCTTATAAAGGTCGATCACATTGGCAATCTGCGCATATGCCCGTTCTTCGTCCGTTGCGCCGCAAGCGCAGTCATGGTCTTGAACACTCAATTGTGCTCCTCCTTCCGTGATTATAATGGCGTTGCCGCTCGAAATATGAGGATCAGCATAACAACGCACAATACCAGTATAAAGGAAACATGTTAGAAAACTATGATGATACTTGATAATTTTCAGACGAATTTACGGTTTTTGGCAATAGATCATCACAATTTCATCACAACTTTATGGTGTAAAAACAAAACCCGTCTGCCAAATAGTACTAGCAGACGGGTTAAATTATTCATTCAGTATGTTATTCCATTTCAATGCGCTGCGACAACTTGCTCACGCCGCCGGTATCAATTTCCTTTAAGTACGGCTCAAAAAAGATGCCCGGCGCGCGTCCGGAGGGATAGAGCTCCTTCAGCGGCAACAATACAAATGCCCGCTGCGCAATGCGCGGGTGCGGCAGTGAAAGCTCAAAGCTTTCATTTTTGACCCCTTCATACAGCAACAAATCCATATCAATAATGCGGGCTGCGTTTTTCACGGTGCGCACGCGTCCCATGGCGGCTTCTATGCCAAGGCAAGCGCCCAGCAGCGCCATCGGAGACATTGCCGTGTCCACCTTGACCGCCATATTATGAAATTCCTCCTGGTCTGCAACCGCGGCGGCGTCGCCCTGCGGCGCGGAGGAATAAATCGACGAAATCCCTATAATTTTTGTACCCGGCAGTCGGCTGACTGCCTGCACAGCCTCCAGCAAGGAGCTGCTCTTGTCGCCTAAATTACTGCCCAATCCGATAACCGCTTCGCTCATAATCATAATTCCTTCTATCCTTTCAGCCGGGTTTTATTGCCTCAATTTGTTGCGCCCCTTGTTATCTCGACTATGATGTCCTCCGCCGTCAATTTTACGGGCGCGTCAGGCTTGTGCACCCTGACGGTGATCTGCCTGACCTGCGGAAACCGCTCCAATATTGCGTCCGCAACGCACTGCGCCGCGCGCTCAATCAGGTTGCGGGGCTGCGCAAAAACCTGCGCCGCAAGCTTCATCACCTGAGCGTAGTTCACTGTATCTTCTAAATTATCACTTTCACACGCGCGGGAAAGATCGCTCTCCAGCAGGAGGTCCAGCAGAAACACCTGCCCGCGCTCTTTCTCTTCGCGGTTCACCCCGTGAAAGGCAAACAGCTCCAATCCGATGATGTGGATGCGTTCCATTTGCTTGCTTTCCATTCTACATGAATTCACATGATTTGTCAATACGAAAACGCATGATATTCTCAGTAAAATTTGCAGCTTGTCCTGCAGAAGCAACGTCGTGTGTGCGAATGATGTCCGCGCCGCCCCACTGCGCAATCACATGCGCGGCGTTGCTGCCCGCTTCGCAGGCTTCTCCGGCTGCGTAGGCGATCACCCGTTTGCGCGACGCGCCCACTAAAAACGCAAAGCCCTGCGGTTTTACCCGTGCAATATTCGCCAGTAGCCGCAGGTCGTCTTCGCGTGATTTTCCGAAGCCGATTCCCGGGTCAAGGCAAACGCTTTCTTTCCGTACGCCCATTTCTATCGCTTGATGGGCAAGCGTTTCCAATTTCCCTCTTACTTCTTTGATCACATCCGCGTACTGCGCTTGCGCATGCGCGCCGCCGCTGTTGTGCATCAATATCCAACCTGCGCCGTTGCGCACGATGACCTGTGCCATCGCAGGCGAGGCTGTGCCGCTTACGTCGTTGATCACCCTTGCGCCAAGTTTAAGCGCCTGCTCTGCTACCGTTGGATAAAAAGTGTCGATTGAGATCGAAATATGCAATTTCCCCTGCAAGCCGAGCAGCACAGGCTGCAGGCGGCTCCATTCCTCTTCGGGCGAAACGACAGTCGCGCCGGGTCTTGTGGACTGTGCGCCGATGTCCAAAAACGCCGCGCCTTCGCGCTCGATTTCCAGCGCCCGCGCAATCGCCGCGTCCGCCGCAGCATATCGTCCGCCGTCAAAAAATGAGTCCGGTGTTACGTTCAAAATACCCATTATCCGCGCCTTGCCCGCGGAAAACGTAAAATACTTCAAGGCTCAGTCTCCTTTTAAGAGCATCATTGCCTCTGTACGCGTGGTGCCTTCGCGCATGCTGCCGCGCAGCGCGGATGTACGTGTCTGCGCCCCGGAGGCTTTCGCCCCGCGCATGGTCATGCATAGGTGCTCCGCTTCCAGCACAACCGCTACCCCGGCGCAGGGCAACCCTTTATAGATCAGATCGGCAATCTGCGACGTCAGGCGTTCTTGTAATTGCGGCCTGCGGGCATAGGTCTGTACGATGCGCGCAAGCTTTGAAAGACCCAGCACGCGTCCGTCCTTCGGCAGGTACGCAATGTGCGCCTTGCCAAAAAAAGGCGTCAGGTGGTGCTCACACATAGAATAAAATGGGATATCCCGTACGATAACCATTTCGTTGATCGCTTCGTGAAATACTTTCAGGTGCTGCGCGGGGTCTTCCTCCAAGCCGGAGAACAGCTCCGCATACATACGCGCAACACGCTGCGGGGTTTCCGCAAGCCCTTCCCGCTCTACGTCCTCGCCGATCGCAAGCAATATCTCTTTCATTGCCGCCTCAATGCGCGCTAAATCCATAAGGTCTCCTTTTTCTTATCGTCACTTTTCCTCGGGAAGAATACGCACCATATTCAATCTGGATAAATCCGCATGGTACACCGTATCGGTTTTAACGGGCGCGCCTGCCTGCTCGGCTTTATTCAGGATGCGGTAGACGTGCTGCTGCGTAAACAGATAATCCAAGCCGTTCTCCAGCGCGATTGCGTCCGAGAAGCGAACCTCAACAGCGTTGTCGCCGTTCGCAACCGCTTTCCGTATGGCATACGCAATGGCAGCTTCATCCGACCGGCTGATTTCGGTATAAATCAATCCTTCGCGGACAAAATAGTTTGCCTTCGTTGCGGTGCAGGGATTTTGCAAATCGTTGATTTCGTTGGTGATTTTAAGCTGCTCATCGTTCACATTAAAGTAAGCATGGCTGGTAATATGCCTGCCGTCCTCGGTGATCGGGTCGTTCCAGGTGCTGTCCAAATGATACCAGTCGCCATCAATGCGCACTTTATTCCAGGCGTGTCCGCCTTTGACTCCCGCTAGATTCGTCGCTTCTCCGGTAATAATGTAGCATTCTATGTTTTGTGTGCTCAACAGCAGCTGCATCGCCCGGGCATACCCTTCGCAGGAGGCACTTTTTTCCACCAAGGCGCCATAGACCGTGCTTTTTTCCAGCTGCTCCGCAGTATCGGAATAGCTGCAGTGCCGCACCAGCTGATCGTGCAGGGCGAGCTCGCGTTCATATTCCGAGCCGTATTGCGGCACGCTAAACGTCTTTATTACGTTTGCCAGCGCTTCGCAGCGCGCCGCATATTCAGCCTGCGACATACGATATTCCGGCAAAAACGCCAACGCTTCCCCTGCGGAATTCGTCGTTTTCTTATAATAAATCGTCGATATCTGAAAAAGCATGGGCTGATCCAGCACAAGAGCCGTAAACACCCTGCTCAGCGATTCGTCGCTCAAGTGATCCACGGGAATGCTTTCCGGAAAGCCCGGCAGCCGTTCCAGCATAATATTGTATGCCTGCTGCTCTGCCGCGGTCAGCTGCATATAGTGATGGCGCAGCAAGCCCGCGCGGTTGAGCAGCGCCGGCTGCGTCACGGGCGGCAGAGTCGTCTCTTCCGGCGGAATTGTCCCTCCTGCCGCGTTGCGCAGCGCCGAAAGACCAAATACCACCAGCGCCGCAATCGCCAGCATAAATAGAATGATCCATGGAAAGCTGCGTTTTCTCATCTTGCTACCGTCCTTCAAACTTATTGCTGCAGCTTATACTTTCACGTCCACAGTAAAGCGGTTTTCTTCTGTCAGCATAGACAACAGCATATTTCTGCGCGGAAAAAAGTCCTTTATACTAAGGTCTGTATGGACCAGATTCATTAGACTGTTGAAGTAATCCTCCAGCTTGTCTTCTGTCATCTCTTTTTCAAAATAAGTTTCCAGCGCCCCCTTCAGCAGCTCCCCCTGCTGCTGCGTGCCGTCTTTTAAAGTACCCAGATATCGAAAATAGCGCAGCAGCCGGTCACCCTGCAGACGCTGCGAGCCTTCCGCCAAAATCAGTGTCGGATCGCCGCGGTAGTTGATTTTTTTCTTCACCTGCACTGTCACGCTGCCCATGACGTTGATCGCCTTAACAAAATTCGTGTCGGTGCTGCTGATAAACCGATCCACCGTTCGCTCCGAAAGCGCTTCAACCGCAGCTTTAAGCTCCTTCGGTCCGCCTGCCTTCAGCGCCTGCTCCAGCGTGCGTTCACTTCCTTCGTAGGGTGTTTTTGCGTCCGGCGCCAGCGGGAAAATATGAATCTGCTTCTGGGCGGCGTCTACCTCTACCAGGGCGCAGAATCGCAGGCTTTGCTCCTTGTCGTCTGTTTCGCACAATAAAAATTGCGCCTTACCGGTATAAGCCCATTCATTTTTTGGCGCTTCGGTCGTTGATTCCGTGGGGTGCAGCGCATCGATTATCTGATCAATTAAATCGCCCCGCTGCAGCGCCACAGCCGAAACAATCCCGAGCAGCAATAGAATTGCGCCGAAGCCGCCCAAAAACCGCAGCATCTGATCCCGTTTCCGTCGTTCCTTCGGTTGAAAATCCAATCCATATTTCTGTGCCGCCATAACGATTCCTCCTTTTCACAACGCAAGCAGGCAGGTCATATCATACGGTCGTTTTTCACGATTAAAATCGCAGCCGCTTCCGCAGGCACCTCTGCCTCAGTTCCAAGCATCCTTCCGCCAAGCAGACATACCGCATTTCGAAATTCCTGCGGCAAATCGTATAGAATGGAATGCGGGTTCGCGTTCGCAATGACAACCAGACGCTCACAATCGCTGCGCCGCTCATATGCGATACAACCCAGGCAGGCGCTGATCAGTCTAAAATTCCCGCCAGAAAACGAAGCCCTGTGTTCCTTCCGTAATGCTCCAAGGCTGCGATAATACGCCAGCAGCGCCTCGTCCTGCGCGCCCCAGGGATAGCATGCCCGATTAAAAGGGTCTTTCGCGCCTTGCATGCCCGCCTCATCTCCGTAATAGACACAGGGGTTGCCGGGCAGGGTATACTGCAACGCCGCGCAGAGCATCAGCCTGCGCCGAGCCGCGTCCATTTGACCGGCCGAAAGCCCAATGTCCGCGCGCAGAGCGGGTTAACCCAACAGCCGGTTAA
>JAVBSB010000087.1:0-6763 GCA_031547365.1 Oscillospiraceae bacterium
GGACCGACGCGGCGTATTCAAAGGCATGGACTATGTCACCTCTGACCGCGTGGACATCCACTACGAGCTGCCGCTGGGCGAGATTATCTACGACTTTTTCGACAGCCTGAAAAGCCGCACAAAGGGCTACGCCAGCTTCGATTATGAGTTTTTCGAATACCGCGCATCCACCCTGCAAAAGCTCGACGTGCTGCTCAACGGCGACGTAATCGACGCGCTGAGCTTTATCATCCACAGCGAAAAGGCGGTGGTTCGCGCGCGCAAAATTGCCGAAAGGCTTAAGGAAAATATTCCGCGCCAGATGTTTGAAATCCCTGTGCAGGTGGCGGTCGGTTCCAAGGTCATCGCGCGCGAAACCGTGAAGGCCATGCGTAAGGACGTGCTCGCCAAGTGCTACGGCGGCGACATCACCCGCAAGAAAAAGCTGCTCGAAAAGCAGAAAGAGGGCAAAAAGCGCATGCGCCAGTTCGGTCAGGTGGAGGTGCCGCAGGAGGCATTCATGGCTGTGCTGAAGCTGGACGAATAAGCCAAAAGTAGGGACGGCGTGCCAGCCGCCCGAAAACTATAACAAAACGCAGGCAGCGAAAACTGTCTGCATTTTTTATCTTTTTTTATCTTTATGTATTTTAATTGACATGTGACAATAGACATGATACAATACGAATTACCAAATTATGATGGGGGGTATTTTCCAGTGCCATTTTGTCCGAATTGCGGTCGGCAACTAGACGAAGCCACAAACAGTTGCCCCATTTGCATCGCAACGGCGCAACCCGAACAAACCCAACCACAGCAAGCTCCACCGCCGCAATTTCAGCCGCCGCAATTTCAACCACAGCAAGCGCAGCCCTATCCGCCGGCTTATCCTCCCCCGCCCCTGCCTTATGCCGGTTATCCGACGCCGCTTCCGCTCAAAAAGAAAAACAAAAAGTTACTGTGGCTACTGCTAATCCCGGTCGCCGTCATTGCAGTGATCGTCATATTGGTTGCAAGATCCGATAACGCCTACGCTTTTAAGCTGGGGATAGATGCCGGAATTTCCATGGCGAAAACTGCGAAGCAGACCTATGAAACCTATTGCTTTAGCGATGCTTCGGAAGAAGATACCAAGCGGATACAAGACGTTCAGCTCAAGCTGCTGCAACCGGCTTTAGACAAAGAAACAGTGACATACCGTTTAATCGCTCCCGATGGCGCCGTAGTTCTTGAGCTCCCGCTGGTCTGCGGACCGGAAGGCTTTGCAACCACGGAGGAGCTGATTGCTGCCCGACAAGAGGCGATTGAAAAGGACTTGCTTGAGAATAAATCCAAATGGAAGAGCCTTGTTGATACACATCCTGAAGCAATCACTGCGTTAACTGTTGATACCCCTGACAAAACTTTTCAGGATTATGGTCTTCCGCCCGGCGCAATGCAAAGATGTTCCACATATGGCGCGATTTTCTATACCGACGACGCTACATGGGAATTTCCCCCGGTCAAGCCCGGTGAAGTATATGGTGAATTCCTTATGTATGTGGAAGAAGGCGGCACATATTATCTGACGCAGAATGTAGTAATCGAGACCCTGTTCGAGACCATAATAAAGGTTGCCCCTGACACCGCAGACAACGCTGAAGCCTGGGGTACAGTTTTATTTGAAGGCGAGGAAGAGGATCCGCCGGAGAATTATGGCTCTTATTGGTTACTTCCAGGTCTGATTAACCATATGCTGAACAACGAAGAGGCATCAGAGGAAGACCATGCAGAATTTGACCCCATCTTAAAAGAATTGCAGGCTGATCTGAACGCAGCCCTGGTTAAGGCGGCACAGGAAGCCGCCCAAAATTAACACAACATAACAATATAAACATATAAAACTACTTCTCCATAGAATAATAGACAATTAGTACAACCATATTAAAAACGCAGACAGTTTTTCCGCTGTCTGCGTTTGATTCATCTCAACTGATCCCATCAGGTTTTTATCAGCGTCTGATACACCTGTTCCCTCGCATTCCCCGCCTGCGGGTAGAAGAAGCTCTCCATGCGCGCCAGATACTCGTCTTCGGGCGAAAAACCGCGCTGCGCCGCTGCCTTAAGCTGCGCAACCGCCTGCTCCGCCGTGTCTGCATGCGGTCCGAAGTTTTGCGGAAGATCGAACACACGATACTCATGCATGCCTGCGCGGAATTGCAGCAAGTCGGGTATATAGTACTGTACATAGCGGCGAAGCAAAGCAAAGTCATATGCGACAGACGAAATATCTGTGACGCAGGCATTGTAGCGCGCAAAGACCGGCTGCTCTTTCAGCACATGAATACGCGGGCAATCAATCGAAAACAGCTCTGCCAGCGCGGCAAACTTTGCATGAAGGTGTAGGTCCAGCTCGAGTTCTTTCTCCTCCAGCATAGCCCAAAGCGCCGGGTCGTTCAGGAATGCGGTCAGCCCTTTATAATACTCCGATGCTTCCACCCGCGCCCCGGCAGGAATTTCATGGTGCATGAGATATCTCCGCCAGCCGGGTGCCAGAAGAATGCGCCCCTCCGGTTGTGTCCCGCAATCAATCTGATCATAACGCGCCAGTCCCGCCGGGATGAGTTGGTCCGGTTTGTAGCCATAAGCATCATGAAATAAATCAAACTCCGCCTGACCGGAAACCACAATCTTATGTACCTTGTCCGCTTCAGCAAAGAGGAATTTCGGGCTGGCAAATTGATGCACACCGTCCTGTAAGTATGCAACATGATAGTGCAGGAAAAAAGTTTCAGCCAGCTGCTCAATGCGCGGGTGCGAAAACGGCGAATAGGTTGGATGCAGCATCACCTCGCTCGTCAGCAGCCAATCACAATTAAGGTATACCTTGCGGTGCTTTTGGCTTCGAGGCTTAATCAGATACCGCTGCTGCGCCTTTGGAAAGAACGCCGCGTCTTTTTTTCTGCGCAGCAGAAAATACCGTTCGATGCCGTCCTTCTTCTCAAAATCATGCTGAAACTGCAAATATGCATTGGAATTCGGACCGGGTACAGAATCATAATAGAGCCATGATTTCTGTCTTTGTTTTTGCTTCGGGTTGTTGTTACTCACCACAATTGATGCGCTCGCATGGTGCATCAGGCGCAGCTTAAGCTTAAGGGCAAATGCGATGAACCGGGGAAAATAAGGGTAAGCTTTAAAGTGCATGGCAGGAAAGCCCTGCTCGCCGTACATGATATAAAGGGGCAGCATTTGGTTGTTCATAAACACGAAAAAGCGCAGCATCCGCAGCGTCTTTGTCCGCTGCTCATAGCGGAAGCCAAGCATACGCCCGATGCGTATCGTCGGGCAGACAAAGCTCTCGCAGGAATCGAAGAGCGGCAGCTGCACCATGCGCCTGTTTTCCTCGGCAAAAAACATGGGCTTGCCCTGATCGGGCGCTGCGGTAAAATAGGTGGTATCCAGATAGCCATAGCAGCTGAACTTACCGTTTTCCATGCGTTTTCGGCGCAGCGTCACCGCCATACGCAGGCTTTTATATATCTCGCACTCGTTCCTCGGCGAATCGGCATCGATCGCCTTTTTTGCGCCGATAAGGTTACATTCATCCTCCACCGCAATGCGCATGCCTTCATCAAAATCGATGCTTGCAGCAATTTTATGACCGCCGGCAAATTGGAGCCAAAATATTTTTTGCCGCTGCGCCATCTGCGGGTGATTGGTGATCATGCAGGCGTCCACACGGCGCATAAGGGCGCGGATGCGTTCGATCGCATTTTCAAGCGCCTCGCCCTCGTAATGCCAGGGGAACAGCAGGTCGCCGCGCAGCTTCCATTCGATGTCGTTGACCAACAGCCCCTGCAGATACAGCGGCACATGATCCGGATAGGCGGCAAACAGCTGCTCAAACCACGCTGTATTCTCCTCAAATATATAATACGCATGAAACGACGTAGCCATAATGCTGGTGTCGTTGTCTTTATTGTAGCAATATTCCGCCTCGGTGGTATAACCAAACTTCCAGCGTTTTTTCAGGTTCGCAGTTACATATGTCTCGTCCTCGTGGTGAAAGCGGTTCGACTCAAAAAGGATATTGTCCTCTCCAAAATTACGCACGCAGACATTAATTGTCCCCTGCGCAAAAAACGGGTAGTCGTTGCAGTCGTAAACGCCGGTGCGCGATACATAGGTATAGCGGTAGTGCCGCGGCATACGCCTGCCGCCCTGCTGGCGCACAATGGGATAGGTGACAAGGTCGACCTCATCCTCGTGCGCTGCGAAAAAGTCACGCACCGCCCGCACGGAGTCTATGCTCAGCTGATCGTCGGAGTCAAGGTACATTAAATAGCGACCTGTCGCCTGCGCGATACCTGTATTGCGCGCAGCCGAAGGTCCGCCGTTGGGTTGATTAATCAGCCTCATCCAGCGGTGCCGGGCAGTAAAGCGCTTGCATATCGCCTCACTGCTGTCCCTTGAGCCGTCATTGACCAAAAGCACCTCAAGCTCTTTCTTACGGATCGTCTGGTTCACAAGGGAACGCAGGCAACCCTCCAGATACTTTTCGGCGTTATAAACCGGTACAATTACGGTTATCTTATGGTTCAAAAAGAGCGCCCCTCCATCCTATTACGCTGAAGCAAATACAGCACAAAACCGGCAGCCAGAAGCATGCTCAGGGGAATGATGACGGTAATGCTGTCTTCAGCTGCCAACGGCTGTTCCGACAAAACGCTGTTGTTCTGCTGCGGCGCTGACATCTGCCGCAGCTTGATGCTGTCCTTTTTTAGAGTAAAGGTATCGATTTTACTGACTTTTCCGTCTTTGCCCATCATATATGCTGTATATTTCAGCGTCTTCCCCTTCGCTTCATAAGCCGCAAAAATGGCGCCCGTGGCTTTTACAAGCTTTTCGGCCGGCGGGAAGAAAGCCGCTGTTTCTTTGGGGGATTTCGCAATATAAAACTTTACGCCCGAGGTCCCCGCGATGACATATTTTACGCCCTGCGCGGAGGTGCGCACATAGGTATGGTCGTGCCCGCTGATGACAATATCAACGCCAAGCTGCGCAAAAAGAGGCGTCAGCTGCTCGCGCAGACCAACAACGTCCTTGTCGTCGATGTGAGAGCCGTCGGAATACATGGACTTATGAAGTACAACGATGTTCCAGTCTGCCGTCGAATCCTTAATGTCCTGCTTAAGCCAGTTCACCTGCGCGGCACCGAGCTTATTTTTCTCAATGTCGTTGGTGTTCAGCACGGTCACGTGTACATTCTGCACGTCATAGGAATAATACACACCGATGTCTTCATTTTTTGCCAGCTTACCAAAGGGGAAGTTCTCCTGCAGCGAAGCCTCCTTGCCCTCGTGGTTACCGTTAATTGGCATCATCGGGATTTTCCGCAGGGCGGTCTGCGCGGAGTTAAAGAACCAGGTCCATTGATGCAGGTTGGTCTTGTTGTCCACCTGGTCGCCGGCGCTGACGATGAACAGCGCGTCGGGATACAATTCAGCGGCTTTTGCGCTCAGCTTTCCCCAGCCGCGGTTATATTGTATCGGGGTCTGGCTCTGCTGATCGGTAAAGCTCAGGAAGGTAGTATCCTGCTTGCCCGGCAGCGGCACCTTAATCGTACCCTTCGGGCTCCACCAGCCGCGCGCAGCATCTCCCACGCGGAAGCTGTAACTCTTCAGGGGCTCCAGACCGTCAATTTTGACGATATGCCGGGTAAGATGTTCCGACGCCGTAATAAAGCCAGCAAGCCCCAAATCCACCCCCGGGAAGGTGCGCTCAACCGCCGTTGTAGTTTTTTTGATGTCGAGTTTTTTCGTGATATCTCTGCCCGCGCTGTCCCAGACGGTGATGTCTGTACCCTTAACGCTGTCCTTCGTAAACCAGCTGATGGCGCGGTCATATGCGTCGCCCTTCGCCGGCAGCATCTGCACCAGCATAGACGGCAGCCGGAAGTCCTCCTGTGTCGGCGTTACGCTGCGCCGCCCTGTATATTTCAGCGTAGCGCGCAGATCGGGGATGTCGTTCTGGTCGCCTATCATACGGCGTAAAATCGTACCGAGCTGATAGCCGATGCTCTCGTTTTGGCTGGGCGTCCAGTATTCCTTCAGCAGGATTTCGATTGTCTTGTCCAGGCTTTTATAGGGCGCTATGTCGAACGTATCGATCACCTTAAAAGCCATATCCACAATCGCCTTAAAGCTGTTGTCGCCCATTAAGAGCAGGCGCAGTATCCCGTCAATGAACGAGCCGAGCGTCAGGCGCAGAATCGGCGTTGTGATTGCAGGGGAAAGGTTCAGCCTAAGCGTTGGAAAGAATTCATCCTCCAGCAGGTCATGCAGGATGACGTCCAGCAGGGTATTGATCAGCTTTTCGGTGTTGTCGCCTTTCTCAAAGCCTTTGATGGCGTCCATCATGAATTGATCGTTTTCCGCTCCGCCCTTGCGCCCGTAAATATAAATCAACGCCTCGTTCGCAAGGTCGGCAAAGGTGCCGGGCTGGTTCGCGTTGCCCAAGCCATAGCTCTTGATAAACTGCGTGCTCGGCAGCTTTGAAACCTGCATGGTCAGCAGGCGGTCAACCACTTCTTTCAAAATTTTCAGCGTATGATCGGGGTTGTTGATGTAATTTTTATCAATTTGCTTAAAAATATCATTGAGTAAGCCCGCAACGTTTTTTCCGCCAAGCAGCGGAATGGGACCTGCTTTTATGCCGCCGCCCAGCGCGTTGTTAATGGTCTTTTCCAGGTCGAGACCCTTTGTCTTTAAGTATTTTCTAATACCGCCGGTCTCTCTGATATCGC
>JAVBSB010000183.1:0-4352 GCA_031547365.1 Oscillospiraceae bacterium
CGCGTATCGCGTCAAGCAGCGAGGTTTTGCCGTGGTCGACGTGCCCCATTACAACGACGACAGGGTCGCGCTGCACGAGGTCTTCGTCCTTGTCCTCGCTGATGTCAATGATGCGTTCCTCAATGGTGACCACCACTTCGCGCTCAACCTTTGCGCCAAGCTCCGTTGCCACAAGCTCCGCAGTATCAAAATCAATCGTATCGTTAACAGTTGCCATCATGCCGAAGGAGACGAACAGCTTTTTCACCACTTCGGCGGCGGTGCGCTTGAGCCGCATTGCAAGCTCGTTCACCTGGATTTCATCGCCGACCTTGATGACCAATTGGGGCTTTTTCGCGCGCTCGGCAGCAATGCGCTGCAGGCGTTGCGCTTCGGTTTCGTGGCGTGAAGAGCGCATGCCCTGGCGGCGGTATTGTTTGCTTCTTTGTGTGAGCTTTTGCTTGTTTACCTGCGTATCCGGACGGCGCCCCTGCTGCTGTTGGGCATGCTGACCGGGCGCGATCTGCTCATACCGTTCGTTGTATTTTTCTAAGTTTACAGTACCAGAACGCGTGTCCACTGTGCGCGCCTCACCCTTTGTACGGGCCTGCGGAGCGCCTTCCTTCTCTTTTTTGGGCTTAACAGGCGCAGCCTCCGCGCCCTCCTGGCGATGAATATGCTTGGCTGCCTGCGCCAAATCCTCAATCGCCTGGCGCTCCGCTCTGCTGGGCGGTTTTTTCCCAGACCGCGGCGGCGCAGCTTCTGTGCGTGGCTTGGCGGGTGTTTTTGACGGACCTTTCGCAGCGGATTTTTCACCCTTTTCCGTTGCTTCAGCCGGAATCGGTTCCGCTTTGGGCTCTTTCTTTTTGCGTTGCTCTGTTAGAGCAAAGAAAGCATCAAAGCTCTCAACCCCGCGCTGGATACTATAATATTCAAAAATGATATCCAGCTCCGCCTGCGTCAGCACGGAGTTCAAGTTCCTCGTCCCTTCAAAATAGCGGGAGAGAAGCTCCGTGATTTCTTTATTGGTCACAGCCAATAAGGCGGCGATATCTTTGACTCTGATTTTTTCCAGCATAGAATCATCCTTTCAGGTTGGGGATTATGCAGCAGGGGAGAACAGTTGTAATATTTTTTCTGCAAAGCCTTTGTCGTTGACTGTAACGACTGCGGCTTTATATTGAGTGGCGTGCTTGATGTCCATTGAAGTGGCATCAATATGGAACAATGGAATCTCTGTAGTCTGCGCAAGGAAGCGGAATTCTTCAGTTAGGCGGGGCGACGCGTCGGTACAAAGCAAACAGAGTCTGGCGCGCTTATCCCGCAGTGCGGATTTTGCTGCATCGTGCCCGAATGAAGCGAGGCTTGCCTTGCGGCACAGACCAAGAAGTGACAGCAGTTGTTTCGTCATTTTTGCAGCTCCGTTTCAAGTGCCTCATACACTGCTTCCGATACCCTGCACTTAAAGGCACGATCGAGTCCCTTGCGCTTTTTTAATAGCTTCAGACATGCCGCGTCGGGGCATATATATGCGCCGCGTCCGTTGGTCTTGCCTGTCGGGTCGAGCGCGATTGTTCCCTCCGGGCTGCGCACCACGCGCACAAGCTCGCGCTTGGGCTTCATCTCATTGCAGCCGAGGCATTTGCGTAAGGGGACTTTTTTTTCGGAAAGATTACTCATCGCCAATCACTATCGTTTCCGGCGTGGCAGACTGCGTGTCGGACTTGATGTCAATTTTCCAGGTGGTAAGCCTCGCCGCCAGGCGGGCGTTTTGTCCCTTGTTGCCGATTGCCAGCGAAAGCTTGTTTTCCGGTACGGTGATGTGGCAGATATGCTCGTCATTGTCCACCACGCGCACGGTCAGTACTTCTGCGGGAGCGAGCGCTGCGGCAACGAATTCCGCCACGTCGTCGCTATAACGCACCACGTCGATCTTTTCGCCGCCAAGCAGGTCCACAATGCGCTCAATGCGGCTGCCGCGCGTGCCGATGCAGGCGCCTACGGGGTCTACCTCGGGGTCTTTACACCAGACGGCGACCTTGCTGCGTGAACCCGCCTCGCGCGAAACAGCTTTCACTTCAACCAAACCATCCTTAACCTCCGGCACTTCCAGCTCAAACAGCCGCTTGACCAGACCCGGATGAATGCGCGAGAGCGTGGCGTGCGGATAACGTCTATCCAGTCCGCGGATATCTACGACATAGACCTTAATTAAATCACCGGGGACAAATTGTTCTCCGGGTACCTGCTCGGCTACCGGCAGCACCTCGGTCACCTTTCCGATTTCGACAATCAGATCTCCGTTCGGTTCAACCTTTTGTACTTTTACGGTGACGATTTCCTGTTCGCGGCTTTGGAAGTCCTCGCGCAGGCGGCCGTGCTCGGCTTCTCGTATGCCCTGGCGCAGAACGTGCTTGCCTTTTTCGGCGGCGATGCGGCTGACTTCCTTGGTGTCCAATTCAATTTCGATAATATCGCCGGGCTGTGCGCCGGACTTATAGTGCTCCGCTTCTTCAGGCAGCATATCGGTGTCGGTGTCGATGATTTCACTGACCACTTGCTTGCGTACATAGACTTTCATTTCTTCCGTATCGGGCAATATTTCACAAAAAACAACGTCCTTGTTGTTATAGTCGCCGCGTACAGCTGTCATAATGGCGCGCTGAATGCCGTCGCAAAGCGCGTCCATGTGTATGCCTTTTTCCTTGGCCAGCAGGCGCAGTGCATAAAAAAATTCCGGGTTAGTCATGTCGGGGATCAGTCCTTTCTTAATATAAAGCGAAATCAGCTTATCATTTCGTTGTCATTGTAGTCATCTTCCTCAAAGTCATCGTATAGCTTCACCCAGGCGCAGGTCTTTTTTGCCACCGTCACGGCTTCGCCGTCCTCCGGCTGAAGGGTGAGCTGCTTGTTCTCATATTGTACAAGTACACCCGTAATCTCTTGGGATGGGTGGGTCAATTTCGCTGTTACAACGCTGCCAAGGTACTGCGCAAAATGCTCGTCGCGCGTGAGCTCGCGCTCAATGCCGGGGGAGCATACCTCGAGGTAATATTGCTGCGCGATAAAGTCGGCGTCGTCCAGCGGTTTTTCAATTGCGCGGCTGAGCGCTTCGCAGTCGTCAAGCGTAACGAAGTTACGCTGTCCACCACCGTCGGGCTTATCAATCCAAAAGCGCAGATACCACAGGGCGCCTTCTTTTAAATAGCGCACGTCCCAGAGCGTGAGCCCCAGTGATTCCGCAACCGGCTGCGCAATTGCGCGCGCGCGCTGCGCGGTATTACCCGCATTAACCTGTTCCGCCATGCCGCCCTCCCCATTATACAAGCAAAAGAGCGGGCTATGCCCACTCTCAACATCATTTCGTACAAAATACAGTGCAGTCGTTCCTCATCCTAATTATTATAACACGTAAAAAAAGAAAAAGCAAGCATTTTTTCTGATTATTTTACAAGCATAATTATTCTTGCTTTTAACCTTTAAATATGATATACTCAATAATGGTTCCCTAAAAGCCAATCCTACTTGTAATGTATTAGAAAGGACTGACTATGCAACATTATCTGGAATCTGCTCAGGCCGTGTTCAAAGCGGTAGAGAGCGGACCGTCGGGCTTAAGTTCTGCGCAGGCAGAACAACGGCTGCAGCGAGACGGAAAAAACAAACTGCGCGAAAGCAAAAAAGATTCCCTTATCAAGCGCTTTTTTCAGCAGCTGATGGATCCCATGATCATTATTCTGCTGGCGGCATCGCTGGTTTCGGCGCTATTGGTTATCTTCGGACCGGAGGGCGAATCCTTTGCGGACGTAATCATCATCCTCAGCGTCGTGCTGATCAACGCAGTGCTCGGCGTATACCAGGAAAGTAAGGCGGAGGCTGCAATCGCGGCGTTGCAGGCGATGTCGGCCGCGACCTCAAAGGTGCTGCGCGACGGAATACTCTCCACCATAAAAAGCGAAGACCTCGCGGTTGGCGATGTGATTTTGCTCGAGGCGGGCGACGCAATCCCGGCGGACGCGCGTATTTTTGAGTGCGCGAGCATGCAGATTGAAGAAGCTGCCCTAACAGGCGAAAGCGTACCTGTCAGCAAAGCGGTCGAGACTCTGCCCAGGGCTGCGGACGACGTGCCGTTGGGTGACCGCAAAAACATGGTATACATGGGTTCAACCGTAGCTTACGGGCGCGGGCGCGCCGTTGTGACCGCCATCGGGATGCAGACCGAAATGGGCTGCATTGCGCAAGCGCTGGACCAGGCGGAAGCAGGTCTGACGCCCCTCCAGATTAAGCTGCGCCAGTTGAGCAAAATTCTGACCTGGGTGGTTTTGGGTGTTTGTGTCTTCATCCTCGGTTTTGAGGTTGCAAAGGAGCTGCTG
>JAVBSB010000016.1:0-4813 GCA_031547365.1 Oscillospiraceae bacterium
GCTTGCGGATGCGGCTATAAATCAGCGCCTGCTGACCTGTAAGCTTGGTATTCGGACCGGAGGGGAAATTATGCTTTTGAGAAGGCGCGGTGCGGTTAATAAATTTTGCTTCTTCCTCGGTTACGTCGACTGTTACGCCGCCCAGCGCATCAATCAACTTTGGAAAGGAAGCAAAATCGATGGAGATATATTTATCCACTTTGATCTTATAAAGGTGGCTTATGGTGTCCATCAGACCTTGCGGACCGCCGTAAAAATAGGAGCTGTTAATGCGGTGGTAATACTCGTCGCCGTCATTGACATTAAAATAACAATAGCTGTCTCTCAAAAACGACAGCAGCGTAATGGTGTCGGTCTTTCTATTAATGGAGGCTAACATGATGGTATCCGAATGGCGCGAGCCAACCTTGCCGTCGTTGTCTTCGCCGATCAACAGGATATTAATCACGTTTTTGTTATAACGGATCATTTCGTCGCCGCCCTGGTACCACCATTCACGGAGAAAGCCTTTTAGGCTGGTTGCGTCCGTCACATCAAAAACGGTACCGAAGACTGTGTTGTCGTCCTCAATTTCGGTCACATATTCGCCTGTGGGCTCGGTGGACTCGGTGGGCGTAGGAATTTTAATCCAAAGCTTCACTACAAAGTAACTGGCAGCCGCAACGATTGCCGTTACCACGATCAACACCACCGCAAGAATGATCTTTTTAGCTTTTTTTCTTTTTGCATTCACTTGGAGTCATCACCTTTTCATAAAATAAGCATGGAATTATTCAGTTTTTTATAAAATCCCATTCTATTATAACATACCTTGCGGGATTTCACAAGTAAAAATTTATTAAACAGAACAATGGAGAAAAAAGATGAAAAAAAGACTGACAGGAAACTCCTGTCAGTCTTTTATGGCTATGCTTCGGATTTAGTCTTTAATTTCAAAGGAATGGCAGCAGGTATTGTGTTCACTGGTGACATTTTTTTCTTCCTGATGCACGTCGATCTGATCCAGCGAACAGCAGTTTTCCGACTTGCACAGGTAGCGGCACTGCTGTACGTTGCAGCCTATGCTGGGGTTGTGCTTCTGTTGCGGCATAAAAGAACCTCCTATCGTATTACGCTAGTGCGTAACAATAGTTTGCCTCGCATAAGAAGCATCATGCTTTGCCAGATAAAGCCAGCGAAACTGTAGATGCCGCGCATATGTTGTCGAGTGTACCCGCAAGGTCGTCAATTGTAAATGTTTGGCTTACGGCGTCAAATGTAAAATGCGAAAATTGCAGGCGCTCCATCTCTTTTAAGCCGCACAGCTCGTATAGCGCACAGGCAAAGAGCAGCGGATCAATGCCGGGCGGACAAAGCTGCGCATGCTGCGGCGGCAAAAGCGGCTCGCCGCAGCGCACCACACGGCAGCCTGAGAGCGTGTGTTCACTGTCCGGCGTAAAAATCAATCCGCCTTCGCGCCCCGTAAAAAGCTGCAAATCATCGGCTATCACAACATGGCTTTGCGCAAAGCAGCCGGGCGAACTGCTGATTATCAGCGCGACGCCATAGCGCAGCTGCAGCTGTTCCGCCGCCGCGCGATAGAGCTTTGGGTCAGGCGTAAATACACGCAGGCTGCCTGCCAATGGAACAAGCGCTTCGAGATTGCGGCACAGCACCCCCTTGGTATCCACGACCGTAACGCGCAGATCGCGCGGGGGCGTGGTTGCAGCCTGTAATACCCGCCGCGCTGCTTGCAGACTGAGCAGCAACGGCAGCCGCTTTGGTACGAAGGCGCGCAGACCGGGCTCCAATTGCGCCTGGGCGGCAGACCGGGCCGCGGGCTGCGGCGGAGGCATAATGCCTGCGGGGAAAAGCATCCGTGTACGCAGGCGACCGGCCATCTGCTCAATCTCGTTCCAGGGAAGCTCTTTGCAGCCTCTGCGCTGTGTCACCTCCAAGCGAAAAAAAGGCGCGCTGCCCGGCGGCTCTATGCGCACAAGCGAGAGCGCTGCGGGCTTGCGCCGGTCTTTCAGCCGCATTTCCTTTGGGTTGATGTGTAAGCAGACAAACATGGCGGCACCCCCAATCACGGTTTCTCAACAGCCTATGTTTTTTTTGTCTGCAATATGCAATCCTTGAATAAAGCGTTGTCATGCCACCCATACTTCAGGCAGAAAGGCGGCTGAGAACATGAAATACCGAGATTTACATAGCCCTGCGCAGCACAGACGCAGGCGGGCAAAACGAATCAAGTGGGCGGCAATCATTGTCTTATGTGTATTTATGGGCAGCCAAATGCGGTTTCAGGCGCAATGCGCCGGGGTGCGTAAATCGGTGCTGCGCCTGCATGTGATCGCGAACTCTGACAGCAAAGCGGATCAGGCTGCGAAGCTCTATGTCCGCGATCAATTGCTGCTGAAAGGCGCGGATTTATTCGACGGCAGTATAGACGTAGCTTCGGCGGAAGCAATTCTTACGCCGCAAATTCCGCAGCTTGAAGCCTGCGCAAAAAAAGCGCTGCGCGACCGCGGATTGTCTTATTCCGTAAAAGTTACGATTGGCGAGGCTTATTTTAATACCCGTACGTATAAAGAAGCTGGTGTTACCCTGCCCGCCGGGCGTTACCGTGCCGTGCGCGTGATTTTGGGCGCGGGAGAGGGGAAAAACTGGTGGTGCGTAATGTTCCCGCCGCTGTGCCTGCCCGCAGCCCGCCCGCAGGCTGCTTTGGACGCAGTGCTGACCGCAGGTCAATTGCAACTCATCAAAAGCAATCCCAAATACGAAATTCGTTTTAAGGTTGTTGAACTATGGGAATGCTGTCTTGAAAAACTGCGGTCCGGCAACGCAACATCATAAACAAAAGGAACCCTGCCAAGGGTTCTTTTTTCATTGACAAACAGCCTGGAAAATGATACAATACAAGCCATGAACCATCCGGAAAGGAAAGCCCTATGCCGCAAGCCGCAACCGTACTCGCCTGTGAAAACCTGTGCCTCGGGTATGAGACCCGCGAGGTTCTGCACGGGCTTTCATTTTCGTTAAAAGAAGGCGAATGCCTAAGCGTGCTTGGCGAAAACGGCTCCGGCAAAAGCACATTATTAAAAGCCCTGCTTGGACTAAAAAAGCCAAATCACGGCAAGGTGCTATATGGCGGCGGTCTGACACGCAAGCAAATCGGTTATTTGCCGCAGCAAAGCGCGGTGCAAAAGGATTTTCCCGCCACAGCGGGCGAAGTGGTACGTTCCGGATTTTTGAATTCCATGGGCCGGCGTGTATCATATTTAAAAGAACAAAGGCTCCGCGCGCACGATATCATGGTGCAGCTGGGCGTGGAATCGCTCGAAAAGTTCTGCTTTCGCGAGCTTTCGGGCGGGCAGCAGCGGCGGGTATTGCTGGCGCGCGCGCTGGCTGCGACACAAAAATTGCTTCTTCTTGATGAACCCGACGCAGGCTTGGACCCGGTTGCCGCAGGAGAGCTGCACGAAGCCATTTCGCAGCTGCACCGCGAGCGCGGCATCGCCGTGGTACTGGTCTCGCATGACATTGAATCCGCCCTGCGCGAAGCGGACCGGGTGCTCCATCTGGGCGAGGGCGGCGAACGCTTTTTTGGCAGCCCGGCGGCATACCGCGCGTCGCCGCAGGGAGCGCGGTTCTTTTTGTAAACATAAACACGCAGACAGAATTTGAAAAAAGAGGTGAGTGTGATCGCGCAGCTTTGGGTGCTATTTCAATATGATTTTCTCTGGCGGGCGTTGGTGGTTGGTCTTTTGGTCACGCTCTGTTCGGCGTTGTTGGGGGTTCCGCTGGTGCTGCGCCGCTATTCGATGATAGGTGACGGGCTGTCGCATGTTGGATTCGGCGCGCTGGCAATCGCGGCGGCGCTGAATCTTGCGCCGTTACCGGTTGCGATTCCTGCGGTGATTCTCGCGGCATTTTTGCTGCTGCGGGCGGAAGGCGTAAGAATGCGGGGCGACGCGGCTATTGCGCTGCTTTCAACCAGCTGTCTGGCGCTGGGGGTGTTGGCGGTGAGTCTTGGCGGGTCGAACATCGACCTGATGAACTATATGTTCGGTAGCATATTGGCGCTGGATAATACCGATGTCTGGATGAGTGTGGTTCTGAGTGTGGTTGTGCTTCTGGGCTTCGGCTGTTTTTACCACAGGATTTTTTCCGTCACCTTTGATGAATCCTTCGCGCGCGCAACAGGGATACGTACAGGATGGTATCAGCTGCTGATGGCGATTTTGACCTCCTGCACAATCGTACTGGGCATGCGTTTGCTGGGTACGCTGCTAATTTCAAGTCTGCTGATTTTTCCGGCGCTGATTTCCATGCGCGTCTGCAAAAGCTTCCGCGCAGTGGTACTGACTTCTGCCGGGGTTTCGGTGCTTTGCTTTCTGCTGGGCTTTTGGATCTCCTGCCTCGGTAAGCGCGGATTGCCTACAAGCGCAACGATCGTTACCGTGAATTTGCTTGCGTTCGGAATCTTTTCCATGCTTGGGCGTATCCGCGCTCGCCGCCGAGCGCTTCACACATAAAACAGCAATTAACCGGAAAGGCAAGTCATGACACTCTCCAATACATATATTGATATTATAAGGCTCTGCTGGAAACGCCGCTGGGCGATGCTTTTCCTGAATATGGCGGCGGGGCTGTTTGCCGCTCCGTTTCTTTATTGGAGCCTAATCTTAATGCCCGTGGTTCTGCGTGCCGTACATGCGGAGCCGGTGCTTCTGTGGATGAACGGGTTCAGCGCAGCGGGCGGCGTGGTGCTGCTGATGCTTGCGGCGTTCGGAGCGGGGGGGTGCTTTTCGGCGCTGCGCAAGGTGCTGCG